>DAWL01000058.1 GCA_002505935.1 Euryarchaeota archaeon UBA226
TCCCGATGACATTCCTTCATGCAGAATTATTCCTGACGCTTCTGAAAGTGAAGGACCATTAGCAGGTGTTTTTTCTGGGCTTGAATTTGCTAAAGAAAATGAATTCGACATGGTTCAATTATGTCCTTGTGATACTCCATTAGTGAATCAAAAAATATTCTCAGATTTGAAGAAAGAAATCGGGGGTGCAGAATGTTGCGTACCTGAAAGTGCTATTGGTATGCATCCACTTCATGCTTTGATGAAAACGTCTGAAGCCATCACCTCTTTCAAGGGGGGGATGGTGGGAAAAAGTGCTCATTCACTAGTCAAGAGTTTGGAATACAACACAATATTTGTTGAGGATAAAATCATGTTAAACATCAATACTCCAGAAGATCTGGCTGAAATCAATTAATTGATTCAAGCCTTGATTCTGCGAATGCATCGATTACCTCAGGATAGAGTGCGTGCTCTACCTGTTTCACTCTCTCCTGAAGAGATTCTTCTGTATCTCCCTGTAATACAGGTACTGAACGCTGTGCGATTATCTGGCCACTATCCATTCCGTTATCAACGAAATGCACGGTGCAGCCTGAAACTTCCACTCCTGCTGCAATTACATCTCTATGAGCGTGGGCTCCTGGAAATTCTGGCAATAAACTAGGGTGGATATTGAGTAACCTACCTTCCCACTTTCCGACAAACCATGGACTCAATATTCGCATATATCCTGAAAGAATTACCGCCTCAACTTCATATTTCTCTAGAATTGCGTCCATTTCGCGCTCGTGTCCTTCTCTATCTTTAGCGGACTCTGGAATTACAGCGATTGCTGGAATCCCGTGCTTTTCGGCCTTCGTCAAGCCAGCAACTCCTTCCTTGTTTGAAATTACAATCTTTGTGACATGGCTACAATTTTTCTTTTGATGATTCAACAACGCCTCCATGCCAGATCCAGAACCTGAGATTAATACTGCTAATCTTAGAGGTTTGGCGATAGTGCCTTGACGAGGAAGTCGAAAGGCCATGTTATCCCTTGTTGATGACGAGTTGTTCTCCGTTGATGATTGCTTCGCAAATGTTTGGCTGTATGCGCCACCCTAACCCTCTTGAATGGTATTCCAAGTCCACTTTGAGAAACGTGTCCGAAGAGGTTGAAGAAATAGTCAAAGCGGAAGATCTGATTAATGTGTCAGAGAACGTTTTGGTTAGATATTTCTGGAAGGGGTTGGGACTCTTTTTCGTGGGACTCGGGACAATAGGAATCTATGTTCCAGGGTTACCTACAACTTCATTCATGGTATTGGCAGCAGCGTGTTTCGCAAAATCTGATCCAAGGTTGTACATGTGGTTGTTGAATAACCCTCTTTTTGGACACTATATCCGTGATTTTGTCGAAGGGAAGGGTATTCCCTTTGTATCCAAGGTCTTCATTGTTGGATTGATGTGGACTGCCATCATTATCTCAGTCTGGGTCATCACTAGGCTAGGAGATCCTGGCTTTGGGCAAGCCACAGTAGTATTGGTCGGGCTTATGGGAACTTGGTATGTTGGATGGCGAGTTCCAACTGCAAAGTAATCAATGTCGGAATAATCTCTGCCCGGTGAACAGCATTGTGATTCCTTGTGCATCTGCTTCCTCAATGACCTCTTGATCCCTAATGCTCCCCCCCGGTTGTACAATAGCTGATACTCCTGCTTCGGCTGCTTGTTCAATTCCATCCTTGAAGGGAAAGAAAGCGTCGCTGGCTAATACGGCTCCCCGCGCTCTTTCGCCTGCTCTTCTAGCGGCGATTCTAACGGCCTCTACTCTACTGGTTTGGCCAGGACCAATTCCTACTGTCGCAGTACCATCAACGATAACTATGGCATTGGATTTCACCTGTTCACAAACTCTAACCGCGAATTTCATTGCTGCAAGTTCATGTTCATTTGGCTGTTTTTGAGTCGGTATTGTAGCGTTGTTCCAATCTACGGAAGGTGGCTCCTCAGTCTGAATTAACCAACCGCCCTCTACTGGCTTACGTACCAAACGGCGATTCAATTGTGCCAATCTATCATTTGGAGATTTTATCGTCAATACTCTGCGGTTCTTCTTCTGCATTACAATCTCTTTTGCTCCATCCTCGAATGTAGGGGCCATCAATACTTCAACAAATAATGTTGACATTGCTTCTGCTACTTCTAATTGTAATGATTCATTAAAACAGATTATCGAGCCAAAAGCAGATTCTGGATCGCTAGCTAGGGCCTTGGTAAATGCTTCTAGTTGAGTTGCTCCCAAAGCAGCCCCACACGGATTGTTATGTTTGACAATAACACATGCATGAGGAGTAGATGGCCATTCATCGGTGGAAAGAGCGCGACATAAGCGCAAACAAGCATCGGCATCAGAATAGTTGTTGTATGACATTTCTTTTCCGCCTTCAACTAAAGCCCCGACCAATGTTCCCTGATCGATTCCTGCTTCGCGATATAGGCCGGCAGATTGGTGGCTGTTCTCTCCATATCTCAAGGTCTTGAACAAATTCGCACTGATGTTCATCGTGCGCATCAATCTAGCAGTTTGCTCATCAACTGTATCCTGATCTTCAGGGTTCCCTATCCACCTAGAATGAAGTTCTTGGGCGATCGCTGAATCATAAGAAGCCGTGTGTTCAAACGCCGATAAGGCAAACTCTCTACGCTCTGAAAGAGATAGTTTCGAAACGTCTCCCTCGGCATTCTCCAATTTATCTATGAATTGAGGATATTGTTTGGGCGATGTTAAAATCACTACATTTGCATGATTCTTAGCACTAGCTCGGACCAATGTCGGACCTCCAATATCAATCATTTCAAGGAGGTCTGGGTCGTCTAGTGGTGGTGAAATACCTGCAGCCTCTTCAAAGGGATATAGATTCACAGCAACCACTTGAATTGGAGAATATCCTAAGGATGACAAGCCAGAAACGTCCGCAGGATTCTCCAGTCTAGCTAACAAAGGGCCATGTATTGCTGGGTGAAGAGATTTGACTCGGCCATCAAATATTTCAGGGTGTCCAGTGACTTCAGAAACATCTGTTATCTCCAAACCAGCCTCTCGAAGAATCTTGGCAGTTCCTCCTGTTGACAATAATTCAAATCCCTGTTGATTCAACTCTTTGCCAAGTTGTACAATATCGGTCTTATCATACACCGAGAGAAGGGCTCTCGGGCGCTGAGAAGTTTGTTCCGGCTCTGCCGACATGGCATTTCCCGTTGAGGCATGTCGCCCCGAACCACCATCATGAAGTCTTTGGCTGAGAAAATTGCTCAATCTCCTCTCGCCGATATAACCTGATCCACTCTCAACAAACTGGATGCGGTTTCAAATGCGCCAATGAAAGATGATTGAAGAGACTCTAGAGGGATCATGACTGTGGATACATCTCCAACTTCTCCATTTTCTTTGACTCCAATAACTTCTCCGGGCTGATTCCTGATTGCTGCCCGTAATTCTAGCAATACGTCGAGCCCTTCTTTACCTGCATTACTGGCTAAAGTCAATGGAATCGATTCCAATGCCCTAGCGAAGGATTCTATCGCGAGACGTTCCCGATCTGCTGACTCCTCGGCCTTAGTTCTGATAGCCAAAGCGGCTACACAGTGGACGTGCCCTCCGCCATTCACCGCCCTGCCTTCCCTGATTGCTAGAGTCGTGGCTTTCAATGAGTCGTGCAGCCCGCGAATAACTTCTTCTGTGAAAATATCGTTAGAGCCCCCCACTTCGATAGTGACTACCTTTGGTGAAGTGCATTCTTCTACCAATATTCTCTCTTCGATTCCTTCGGCCCCTTCCCTTCTTTCTGTATGGATTACTCCTGCTTCCCCAAGGTCCGAAGTAGACAAATCTCTGACTAGGTCGACAATTTTTGCTCCTGTTGCCGCAGCGATATTTTTCATCTCAACTTCATCAAGGTCACCTAATGCAAATACATTATTTTGACAAAGGGCGTGTAGAACTCTTGGATCAATTGCACCACCACAGAAAACTGCCTGAGTTCCCAAAGAAAGAATGTGGTTTGCTATCTTGTCTAGGCTCTGTTCACCTGCGGCGAGGAAGGCGGAAAGTTGCTCTGGGTCCGTGATTTCTATCTCACTATCTCGCGTTGGGGTTTCGAATTCCAAAGGGCAGGTCAATAATGCAACACTTGGATTCATCAGATTACGAGGTAACTTGTCATTAGCCAAACGTTTCTCGATTACCAAACCTCTCAATAATCTACTATCTTGTATTGAGCCTTTCTTCGACTTACACATCAAAATATTTTCAGAACCCAATTCCTCTATTTGTGGCAAAGATTTGGCAACCTCCATTGCCGCTTCTACAACAAGAGTTGAAAATTGTTGCAAAGCGCCTTGGGCTCCTTTACCGACTAAGGAGGTTGAAGATATTCCGATTAGATTCTGATTGTCGATCGGGATGCTTCTATTTTCCATAGTTTCCAAAGTTATGTCAAGTGCTTGTCTCCAGCCTTCGATTACTGTCAATGGATGTAGGCCCTTTCTGATCAATCGGCCTGCTTCTCGCATCAATTCAGTTGCAAAAAGAATGCAGCCGGTTACCCCATCGCCGCAAGTGCTTTCTTGCGCTTGACCAAGAGAAACGAATGCTTTAGCGGCAGGATGTTTGACTAACAATTCTGAGATTATTTTTGCCCCATCATTTGTCACCGCTGTATTTCCATCTGACTTGTACATCATCTTATCCAAGCCCCTTGGACCGAATGTACTTCTGATGATATTTCCCAACGCCAATGCGGCAGTAATCAATTTCTCTTGCACCGCGGCCCCACTAGTGACATTACTCTGAGGAGTCAAGATGACAACCGGCGGCCTGCCATCCCCTTCCGTAGTGGCCATCATATTGGGCGTTGCGGCCCTATTCATCAAACCTCGTGCGCGGGTATGTTCATGGAAGATACATGAATAGAATCGCCAGCCACAATATTCCTGATATTGCAGTCAATATAGTAGTCCATGAAAAATGATGCATCGCTTGCTCTGATAAGGAGGGGGATTTGTTCTTTTGTTTCCAAGACCAGCTAGACATCGCTTGGCCTAGCATCAATACACTCAACATTGCACAGAGAATGCCTGTTGACCAAGTGGCCATCATTGGTCCAAGATAACTACTCTCTGCTAACAAGTAGAAAATCGAGGGGATGAAGGGGAGAATGTATGAAAATAGTATCCAAAATATAGACTCGTTAAGTGTTCTATTCTCTTCATCTGGGCCTTCGTGCCTCCATACGAAATGCCAAGAAGCGAAGTTACTGAATGCACTGCTGGCCGAAGCGGCGAAGTAAAGGTAAACTTCTACGGCCATCGAATTAGCATAAGGGGGCTCTAATTTCAATACGTCGATTCGATCTAGCGACGCTTTCGCCCCTTTCTGCGTCTTGATTTATTCGAGCCGGAATGATGCTCCCATTGCCTCGAACCCATGGAGCGTTGGGTCTGAATATCCCATGATTCATGTGCTTCAGGTATTCTTTCGAGGTGCCGAGGAATTGTCTTGAGGCCTTTTACTTGGAATCGCATCTCATACTCCTCTTCCAACTCTCTTACCATGGCTCCCCCTTGACCAACAACAGAGCCAATCATACTATCAGGAACGTAAATCGTTGCATTTTTCTCCCCTAGGATATCTATTTCCAAGGGGCTTATCGATAAACGATCTCTGAGGGTTTTGGTCATCTCTACTCTTGCCATTTGCAAGACTCGGCTTTTGCTGACTTTGTTACCTACAGGAACTACTGCTATTTCAGAGCCAAATGCAAACATTTCGTAGAGAACTTTGCCGTCGGGAAAGCGCACTACTTCAACAACTGGGCGTGCCAATTCTTCTTGCATCCCCGAAGGGGGTTTGACTGTCATCTTGAGTTCCAAAACTTGCGAAATAGTTCCTTTTTCAACATGCAAAATTGTGTCAAGAACTTGTGGGATTAGGCCCAATTCTACCTTACCGATCAAACGTTGAATGGCTTCTAATGCAGAATTAGCATGAGTTACTCCCAGCAATCCTACGCCAGCCAACCTGACATCTGCAAATATTTCGAAATCTCTTGCTCTCCTGACCTCATCAAAAATCACAAAGTCCGGACGTACAAGAAAAATCACTTCAGCTGTTTTCTCGAGGTCTCCTTCCAAGGGCGCATATTGAGTGATGCGCGGCAGTAGTTGTAAATCTCTAGGTGCCTCCATGGTTTTGACCATAGCCCCAATATCTTCATCCAGGTGTTCGGCAATTGCTTGCGCCAATGTCGTCTTTCCAGAACCAGGGCGTCCCGAGATGAATATCCCGCGGTGATGGTCACCCAACCGCTTCAACAAGGCCTCTGGTATCTCATAATCAGGAAGGGTCAATTTGGCTACAGGACGCACCACAGTAACTTCGTATGCATCAGAAAAAGGTGGCCATGCACAGGTTATTCGAAGGTCTCCGATCTGCAAAACTTTGCATCCGTGCCTATCTATTTCAAGAAAACAATCCGACCTTTCAGAGTTATCTTCGATGACCTTTTCCAATGATTCGATCAATTCTTTCAATGAGGTTGTACTCCAAGGTTCCCCCTCTACTTCATCCAAACTTATCGCCGAAATATGTCCTTGCTTTACCCTAACCTTGCAATCTGCCTTGAGGAAAACTGTGCTAACACCTTCAACCAATAGTTCTTCCAAAGAACTCGATATTTCGGGATGGTCTGCGTGTGTCGCCATAGTGGTCACGCCTTAACAGGCTCAAGAGTGTAATATGTCCACCACAATGATACCGAAGTCAAAATTCCAAGAATTATCGATGCACTATCTGGAAAGCTCATGATTTCCCTGAAGGTCAAAAATGACAATCCTGTCAAGATTACAAAAACGACCCAAGAAGTGATTCTCAATGGTGAAGCCTCAAGCGAGGCCATGACTGTTTCATGATTACTTGCTGCCCAAATCAATACCAAGGCTAACGTCGTTGCAACCCAGGTCCAGAAACCGGTCATCATATCCCATCTGATTCCTACAATCAGTCCAAATACGGCTGCTCCGGCAAGTAGCCAACAACATCGCGAGCAGCGCATATGGTGGCGAGATGGACTCGATTCTTCAATGCTGTTGCAGTTCTACCACTCCTGAGGCAGAGAAATTCAACATGTCTTTCCAAGACACGCTACGCAAAGCGGGTCTCTGTGGGATGCTAGAGATGTCAATACCTGCTACAATCCTATTGATGAAAGAACGTAATTCTGCCTTCAAAGGAGATTCGGTATTTGCCAAGTTGATTCTTTGATTTCCAAGAATAATCTCTTCGTGGTTATCGAACTCGATTGTTAGAGTATCTGTTGTGCCGAATATCTGCATTCGTTTGACGTCTTTTTCACTCCCCCATGAAACATCGCATATCGCCTCAATTCCAGGCTCATACTCCATCGAAATTGAGCAGGAAATCTTCTCTTCACATTCCGTTGTTTCTGAAGAAAGCGATTTTGGCTCTGCCTCATGCAATAAGTGGCAACACAAATCAAGATAATGAATTGCTAAAATATCGATAATCGATTCTCCTTTGGAATTTATTCTAGTAGAATGTCTACTGCAATGAATTCTTTCTATTTGTCCAATCTTGCCTTCTGCAATTAATCGACGCGCCTGCTTAACCGCTGGATGGTGCCTTAGTAGCAAGCCAGTATCTACATGGACGCCTTTGGAAAGTGC
>DAWL01000122.1:0-2848 GCA_002505935.1 Euryarchaeota archaeon UBA226
ACCAATTCGTTCTTCCATTCTGCACATGCTTGACAAGAACTATTTCCAATCAGCAGTAATTTCCGCCCTGAATCCAGTTCTTTCTCCCAGTTTTCTGATGAAAGACTCCTGACTTCAGCGATTGTATCACCATCTCTTGCAAGTGGCACGCTCTCTTGAATCACACTATCTTGCACCTTTCTATTCAGACGAGAATTGATAACCAACAACTCTGGGCGAGCATTTGGTGGAAAAATGGTAGAGATAGGAGAGGACGCACCTGACTTTGAGCTTCTTGATGGCGATAGGAACACGGTAACTGGAAACGAGCACAAAGGTCGCAAGGTAATATTGGCTTTCTATCCTGGATCATTTACGGGCGTATGTACCAAGGAGATGTGTACTTTTCAGGATTCATTGGGACAACTGAACGATGCTAATGCAACCGTACTTGGCATCTGTGTTGACTCCCCATTCAGTAATGCTGCCTTTGCAAAAGCAAATGATATCTCATTCCCAATATTGTCGGACCACACCCGTTCAACGGTCCAAGAATATGGAGTTGCTCTCGAAAACTTTGCAGGTATGCAAGGTTTCACTGCAGCCCAGAGATCGGTGTTCATCGTCGATGAAAATGGAGACGTGGCATGGAAATGGGTTGCCGACGTACCTTCCGAAGAACCGGACTACGATGCTATCATCGAATTCGTGTCTTGAGCAGATGAATCACGAAGATTCAAGCGGCATCGAAACGGTCTGAATCCATGACCTTGGCCCATGCTGCAATGAAATCGTTCACGAACTTGTCCTGATTGTCATCTTGAGCATAGACTTCAGCGATGGCTCGCAACTGAGAATTGCTTCCAAAGACTAGATCGGTTCTAGATGCTCTGCGCTTCATCTCTCCTGAAGTTCGGTCATGAGCCTCATACGAGTTGCTTCCAGTAGCCTTCCACTCAACACTCATGTCGAGAAGAGTGGTGAAGAAATCATTAGACAGGTTGCTGGTATCATTAGTGAAGACTCCTCTGTCGTCGGAACTGATTCCAAGGCTCCTGAATCCACCTACTAAGGCGGTCATCTCAGGTGCTGACAAACCGAGCAATTGTGCCTTGTCCAACATCATTTCTTCTGGTGTCACTGCGTAATTCTTCTTGAGGAAGTTGCGGAATCCATCAGCTAGAGGCTCGAGTACCGCAAACGAATCTGCATCGGTCTGCTCCTCGGAAGCATCCCCTCGACCTGGAGTAAACGGAACTGCCTTGCCACTCGCCATCTCAATACCCACATTACCAGCGAGTACGATAGTATCTGCAAGACTGGCACCGTTAGCATCAGCGATTCCGCTGAGTGTACCTAGAACGCTAGATAGTTGGTCTGGCTTGTTTGCCTCCCAACCATTCTGTGGAGATAATCTGATTCTCGAACCATTTGCTCCACCGCGCATATCGGAACCACGGAATGTGGAAGCGCTTGCCCAAGCAGTCTCTACCATCTCGGTGACTGATAGTCCTGAGGCCTTGATGGCCTCTTTGACTGCGTTGACATCGTAAGAAGTGCTACCTGCTGGAACTGGGTCCTGCCAAATGAAATCCTCATCAGGGACATCCGGTCCAAGATAGCGGCTCTTTGGTCCCATGTCTCGGTGGAGAAGTTTGAACCACGCTCGTGAGAAGGCGGTAGCGAAAGCATCCGGATTCTCATGGAAGTTCTTTGAGATCTTTCGGTATTCTGGATCTCTAATCATCGCCATGTCGGCGGTGGTCATCATGGTTGGAACCTTCAGAGAGGAATCCTCTGCATCTGGAGCCAAGTCAGACTCATCTGGGTTGGCTGGAGTCCACTGATTTGCACCGGCTGGGCTCTTGACCAATTCCCATGAATCATCGTACTTGAACAACAGGTCAAAGTAACCGTTGTCCCATTGTGTCGGGTTTGCAGTCCAAGCACCTTCAATTCCACTAGTGATTGTATCTCTACCCTTTCCAGAGCCGTGGGTACTCTTCCAACCAAAGCCCTGCTCTTCCAAAGCAGCGCCTTCTGGGTCTGCACCTACATGGGCTGCATCTCCTGCTCCATGCGCCTTACCGAATGTGTGTCCGCCTGCAGTTAGTGCAACGGTCTCTTCATCATCCATCGCCATTCTAGCGAAGGTCTCTCTGATATCCTGTGCGCTGAGTAGCGGGTCTGGATTTCCACCAGGGCCTTCTGGATTAACGTAGATTAGACCCATCTGTACAGCAGCAAGTGGATTCTCTAGATCTTGGCGAGTATCTCCATATCGATCATCACCTAGCCACTCATCCTCACTACCCCAGTAGGTATCTTCCTCAGGGTGCCAGATGTCCGGACGTCCTCCGCCAAAACCTTCCACAGGACCACCCATGGACTCGATTGCAACAATTCCAGCAAGAATCAACAAGTCTGCCCAACTGATTTTGTTACCATACTTCTTCTTGATCGGCCATAGCAAACGGCGGGCCTTGTCGAGATTTCCATTATCTGGCCAGCTATTCAACGGAGCAAACCTCTGAGCCCCAGTTCCTCCTCCACCTCGGCCATCGCCGATTCGGTAAGTACCTGCAGCGTGCCAAGTCATTCTGATGAAAAATGGTCCATAGTGGCCATAATCTGCTGGCCACCAATCTTGGCTATCGGTCATAACGGCATGTAGGTCTGCCTTGAGAGCATTGTAATCGAGTGAACTGAATGCGCTTCGGTAGTCGAAATCTGTACCTAGCGGGTTTGACTTGGTATCATGTTGATGAAGAATTGTCAAATCCAGTTGTTTAGGCCACCAATCTCTGTTTCCTCTAGTTCCAGTGTTGGTATGGTTTGCGTGCTTTCCTGTAAATGGACATCCTGTCAT
>DAWL01000122.1:3186-7172 GCA_002505935.1 Euryarchaeota archaeon UBA226
TTGCTGATACGGTATCATCGACCGGCGGCCATTCCTTGGAACCCGCGTATAAGGACATTTTCCCCTCACTTGTTGACGATATGATGCAATTTGCAACTTCGAGTTGAATAATGATGACAAGTTTTAGGCTTAAATCTGGAATGGATCTAATTGCACTACTTGCTCGATGTCTATTCGCTTGTATCCTCTCTCCTTGGCATATTCTGCGCTACGTTTGAGCATTCTTTTCATCCAGCCAAGCATCATCAAAGATTTCATCTCGGATAATCTCTGAATGAATGCATCAGCACTATTTCCCAAGATGATAGATTCACGTATTCCGGCTTCAGTTTGGTCAACCACATCATAGTGCAATTCCAACAACTCGTGCAAGGCTGCATCCGTCACAGGCATACCCGCAAATTCTCGAGCCATGCGTCGTAGACTTGTAGGAGTCAGCACATTCTGCCCCCCACTTGACATCGCTTCACCCAAGGGGTCATCTTCCTCTATCTGCTGCTTGGCATCTACTGCAGCAGCGATATCAACACCATGTCCCTGTAGCCTCATCACCTTCTCTAGATGTCGAGGTTTGATAGTGCCCGTACGGTCTACTGCAGCAGCCTCACTAGCTGCTCTGACAGTATTGGAAAGAAATGTCTCTAGGTGCTCTACGCCCTTCTGCACAGCTGCTGAACCTACCGAATCCAATTTTGAAATTCTCTCGATCATCAATTCTCGTGTGCGATTGTAATTCAGACGAGTACGTTGTGGGTCATCCAATGTCTTACGCTCAGGATCCTTGGACAAAGTCTCATCCTCCATACTTGGAACCAACTTGTCTAATTCAGCAAGCATCAACTTGACCAGTTCTTCCTTTACTGCTCCCGATATTCGCAAATCGGTGAATTCTGACGCGAGAAAACCGATGTGGCTGGTAGACCAAGGCTTCGCCATATTTGCCTCGGATACTTCATCCTCAATGAAGATGGCTAATCGAATGGCTCACCATTGATACAACCAAGGGAAGGCACCATCAGCAGTAATGGGTTCCATTCCAGCATCGGTCATAACCCACGTATCTTCACTACCTATGCTGCCTTTTGGATGCACTACTTTGGGCTCGATTGCCATCGTGTTTCCAGTTAGCATAGGTTTGTCAAATCCTGCTGCAACAACTGGGCTCTCATCTAATTCAAGACCGATGGAATGCCCCAAGAATCTACTCTGGTCAGGTTGCATGCCCATCAGATGATCTGCATGTCCTAATTCTGTAGATAATTCAGAACCTTTGAGCCAAGCCTCCGAACATGTAGCGCCTGAACTCAATTCATCAACCACCGTATCCTTGACTGCTAGCATGTCTTCCAATGCTGATGACCACTTTTCCGAAAGACTGCCGGCCACGAACATCCTAGTCATGTCCACCAGATAGCCTCGGTGTCCGTGTAATAAGTCGACGAGAACCGGTTCATTTGCCTTAATTTTGGAAAAGCCCGCGCCCATTCCTGCCCCAGGGTAAGGTCCAGTTCCACCTACGGCGGCATCGAAGAATGATGGAACCCCCCCCGCTCTACCAGAAACTATGACGCCACGATCACACTGCATTGGGAAGCGGCGCAAATTGACATTACCGCCGAATCCTGCTTCACGTGATACCGACTCTGCGATGGCTACAACCTCAAGTTCGGTCATTCCTTCACCCCCTTTTTCTGCGATAGCATTGAACATCTCCAATTGAGTATCTGCTGCACAACGCATCATTTCTACCTCCCAAGTGGACTTGTCTTCTCTCAACGAGTGTACTAATTGAGTACAATCACCTCCATCACCGAGCAGAGAAGAGAACCTCGAAGCAAATGAGGAAGGGATTGCTCCATGTTGCAATGCAGGGGAGCATCCTAGAACATCTGCAAACTCTTTCATTCGTGGAAAGGCGGTGACATCGTGAGGGGAATCGTCCGCCCCAGCCTCCCATTTAGCACGCCTTAGAGACCTTCGAACATATTGTACAGGGCGCGCATCCTCATCGGCGGGAATGAAGAGCGAAGCATTCTGTCGGCCTCCTGCGAAGTAATACAGGTCAACCGGATTCTGAATCAAGGCCCCCGATAAACCCGCTTCAATGAGGGCTGATGACAGGGCTTTCTGCCTGTATTGCAACTCTGCAACTGGGACCCTCCAATCCTCGCCTTCGGGCCCGCGCAAGTCGTCCTCAGACCACGCCATAGTAGGTGCAAAGGTCAGGCGGTGATGAATGCTGCTGAGATTCAACTCGAGATAAGGGCATCAGCGACCTCTGCCGATACTCGCTTCTCAGCAATTTGGCAATACTCTTCCGAGATATCTACGCCCACATATCTTCTGCCGGTTCTAATTGCAGCGATAGCAGTGCTACCAGAACCTAGGAAAGGATCGAGAACAACATCACCTGCAAATGTGTACATTTCGATACAACGCTGAGGTAATTCAACAGGGAAGGGAGCAGGATGATTGACCCGTTTTGCTGATTCTGTATTGAAAGACCATATCGACTTGGTTTGTTGAATGAAATCTTCCTTGCTGATGGTATCCACTCTACCTTCTTCCTTCTCTTCAGTTTCACGTGGCATCTTGTACTGCCCTTTACTGTAAATCAAGATGTATTCATGCACATCTCGAAGACAGGGATTACTAGCACTCTTGAATGAGCCCCAAGCGCATGATGAACCTGCACTGGCCGCTTTGTCCCAAATCACCTCACCTCGCATTAGGAACCCTATTTCCTGCATGATGAGATTGATGTGGCTAGAGAGAGGAATGTACGGCTTCCGCCCCAGATTGGCGACATTAATGACTGCTCTACCTCCTGGAACAAGAACGCGGTAGCATTCTTCAAAGACTTCTCTGAGTAGGCCAAGATATTCCTGCAAAGTCAAATCGTCATCATATTCCTTGGCAGCATTATACGGTGGTGAAGTGACCATTAGATGCACGCAATTATCGGGAATGTCGATCTTTCTGCTATCTGCACAAAGGATGGTATTCTCTCTGTCCTTGGGTAAAGAATTCTTGATTCCCGTATCGCTCTCTTGCAACAATTCTTCGTACATCCTTCCTGAATAGTATTTGCTGGAATCATGTCCTTCGCGCTTACTGACGCCGAACGAACTAGTGACAGTTTTGGCTCGCTTACGGGCGCCTTCGATTCCCTTGGAATCGGTTTCGCGCGCCATGAAAGGCGCAACGGCTCGACTCATCACCTATAATCTGCCACTATCAATACAACAAAGACCGCGATTTAGCCACCTGAAAGCCTACGCGACTCCCCCTCAAGCGCGTTTGGAAACACTGAATTGGAGGGGAACGACTGAAAACTACCAGTTGTCCGCGAGAGTCTGATGGCAAGGGTCGTCACTCTGGACGAGGTCCAGTTAGAAGGCAAGACTGTCTTGTTGCGAGTTGACATCAATTCCCCCCTACACCCTGACACCAAGTCGTTCTTAGACGATACTAGAATTCGTATGGTTCTGCCAACTTTGCGGAAATTATCCAAAAGCAAGGTTGTCATAATGACACACCAGAGTCGTCCCGGTAAATCCGACTTTACTGCAACTCTCGGACACGCTCGAGAATTAGGCCGTTTGCTCGGAAAGAAGGTCGGTTGGGTTAACGACATCCATGGAAGTAAGGCTTTGAAAGCCATAGGAGCGCTGAAGGATGGAGAAATTCTGATGCTGAACAACGTTCGTATGGATGAAGAGGAAGTAGGCCTGACTGGGAAGGGATTGGAAGTTCTACGTGAAAGCAAGATGGTCTCAACACTTTCTGGAGTCGCAGATGTATATGTCAACGATGCCTTTGCCTGTGCCCACAGAGCCTCCCCCTCTATGGCTGGATTTGCAGATTCTTTACCCTGTGTTGCAGGGGAATTGATGAGTATGGAAATCAGAGCACTTCAGAAAGTTAGTGAAAACCCCGATAGGCCTTGTATTGCAGTTTTGGGAGGAATCAAGGTAGATGATTCT
>DAWL01000067.1 GCA_002505935.1 Euryarchaeota archaeon UBA226
GAAATTGACGAACTACTGCGCCTGATTCCATCTGATGTGCCGATACTCTGTGGAGGATGGGCGATACGACTGTGGCGTCAAAGTGGCTGGATGCCACTCAGAAGGAACCTCTTTTTGGCCGTGCAAGATACTGATGCTACTCTGAATCATTTCCTAGTTAATGGCGAGTGGAAACATCAGAGACGTAGCTCAGAGGAATGGACACAATGGGCACAATCTGGTGCTGCATCATCAGCAGTCACTTCACATCCTGATCTGAATGGACCACTCACTTACGAAGTAGAAGTTTACCAAGGCTGTGTAAGATACAAACGCGGTTGCAAGTTCTGCATTGAGCCGAAAAAGGGTGTTCCGATTTGGCGAAGCCCAGAAGATATCATCGAAGAAGTGCGAATTGCCCACGACAATGGTGTCGTGAACGTAAGACTCGGCGGAATGACTGATGTATACACCTACATGGCTGAAGGAGTGGTTGAACTGGAGTATCCTGTTCCAGACCCTGAACCAATCGCCCGGCTCCTGCACGGTTTGAGGGAAGATGAAAGAATGGATATTCTCGCTGTCGACAATGGTAATCCTTCGATCATTGCAGAAAACCTAGAGCCTGCCACCGAGATAACAAAGACGCTGTGCGAGACACTCTCAGACGGCGCAGTACTCTCTTTCGGGTTGGAAAGCGCAGACCCTGATGTTCATGAAGCCAATTGGCTGAACTGCTCTCCTGAACAACTCAAAACTGCGGTGCGTCTAGTCAACGAATATGGTAAAGAGAGAGGGGAAAGAGGATTGCCCAAACTATTGCCTGGGCTGAATTTCATCGCTGGACTCAATGGCGAAACCAGTGCATCATACGCACACAACAGAGAACTACTTCAACAATTGAAAGAAGAAGAATTGTGGCTTCGCCGAATTAATATCAGACAGGTGGAAGGAGAAGGTTTCCAAGAAGTTGAAGAGGGGCCTTTCAAGCAATTCAAAGAATGGGTTAGAGATGAAATAGATGCACCACTATTGGAAGAAATGTTTCCAGCAGGGCAAGTCCTGAAACGGGTCCGTTGGGAGAGTCACGACAATCGTATACGCATACCTTCGCAGTTATCAGAAGAACATCGTTCTCCAAAGATTCAAGGCAAGGCTGGAGTCACCTTTGGCCGGCAGATTGGTGCTTACCCAATCCTCATCGGAGTGCCATATCACATCCCTCTAGAAAGTGAATCCGACATTTTGGTAACTTCCCATGGCAAGAGAAGCATAACCGGAGTTGAAACTGGACTCGATATTAACACGGTAACTCAATCGCAATTGCAGGCTATTCCGGGTATTGGAGAGAAGACTGCGTGGCGAATAATCTCTCAACGGGCCAAGAAGATGAGCAAGGGTCAGGAATTCGGATTCGATGAAGCATTTGAGGGTCTAGAGATTCCTGAAGCCGCACGCAGCGTATTCTGAATGGTGATGAACCAGTACCTCTTCTGCGGAGTGATGCAGTCTATACGCGAGGCCGCAGCATCCCTGTCCAAGGATTGCCGGGAAATAGCCGACAGAACCCTTGCAGATTCTCCCAAAGTTGGCCTCTACTACAATCCATTGGAGTATGCTTGGGCTCCACATTCAGAATACATTAGCAGGTTCGCAGGACTGGGGGCCAAGACGTTGATGGTAGGAATGAATCCGGGCCATGGAATGGGGAATACTGGCATTCCTTTCGGTTGTCCAGAACAGGTCGAGAAGACGCTTGGAATTGTCGATTTAGAAGTTGCACAGCCTCCAGTGCTTCATCCAAAAAGGCCTGTATTTGGTCTTGAATGCCCGAAACCAGAGATATCAGGGCGCCGTATCTGGACTCTGCTCTCCACTCTCTACGGTTCACCTGAAGAGATTCACAAGAATGTCTACATCGTCAATCATTGCCCACTGTGGATCTTCACGCCAAAGGGAGGAAATTTAACTCCAGATAAACTCAACACCGACGAGGGTGGTGAATTGTTGGCTAGATGTGACGAACACTTACTAGAAGTAGCGCGTTTACTCGAGGTAAACAGAATCGTTGCAGTTGGGAATTATGCCTATCAACGAATTGAACGCCTTCCACATGGACTTGAATTACAAAAAATACCTCACCCCAGCCCAGCCAGCCCTTTGGCAAATCGAAACAATGGACAGGATTGGAGAGACATGGTGACTACTGTGTTGATGCAGAATAGCCATGACTGACTTTGATAAGTGGAACTACTTCTCCGGCGTCATGGCTGGGAATGATATGCAGTGGGCATGGCCGAAAGCAGATGCACATAGAGACTGGAGCCAACCGCGAGGAGATGACCCGAGAACGTTGTACCAGATGCTGATGCAAAGCGTTGAGAGATTCGCAGATATGCCCTGTATTGGATGGGTACAAGAGGCAGGAATGCCTAGAACTAACCTGACTTACGCCGAATTCGCCTCATTGGTTGACGCTGTATCAAATGGATTGCGAAGTAAGGGTGTTATTCCGGGAGAGCGCGTCGCCTTGATCACGGATAATTGCTTTGAGTGGGCCGCAATAGCCTATGCAACCAACAAGATTGGCGCAGCATATACTGGAATGTACACTCATCAGCACGGCGAAGATTGGAAATTCATCATTGGGGATTCTACACCTACTGTCATTGTGGTTGCAGATACCGGAGTTCTAGACAGATTGATTGCCAACCTTTCAGAAAACGCTGCTGATTGGCCATCTGGTGGAATCATTCTACTAGGAGATGACCCTGCAAATGAGTTGCCTCCTGATGGTGTTGAGGTTCAGAACTGGAAAGATTTCGTCTCTGCCGGGCGCGCTGCCAAGAGCGATGAAAAGCCATTTGACGACTTCAAGGCCTTGGCGACTCTGATTTACACCAGTGGAACTACTGGTAACCCCAAGGGAGTAATGTTGTCGAACTGGAACCTGCTCTCCAACATCATCGCGGTGCAGTCTGTCTTCGAAATCTATGTTGGAGATAGAAATGCTGCTTTCCTGCCATGGGCTCACTCCTTTGGTAGTACCTTTGATCTGCATTACATGCTTCGTTCGGGAGTACATATCAACCTGATTTCCGACCTTACGAAAATTGCTGATGAATGTCAAGAGATCAAGCCTGCTTGTCTATTGGCTGTTCCAAGAGTTTGGAACAAATTCCACGACCGAGTCAACTCGCAATTCCAAACCAGCGGTTTCAAGAGATTCATGTCTGGTCAGGCCAAGTTGTACGCTGCCAAGCGAATAAAGAAATCAGGCGTAGACTGTGATGCAGTACCCGCCAAGGGATTCAGCGACAAGTTGTTCGACAAATTGGTCTGGAAGAAAGTGCGCGCCCGTTTCGGAGGAAACCTACGTTTCGCACTTTCAGGAGCGGCTGCGTTGTCCCCAGATGTCGCATCTTTTGTCCAACAGGTTGGATTCGCCTGCTACGAGGGATATGGTCTGACAGAAACATCACCTCTGGTCTCTGCAAATGGCTGGATGGGCAAGGGTGGTTCCAAATTGTACACCGTCGGAAAACCGGTCAGTGGAGTCAAGGTCAGTATCGATACCAGTGTATGGGACGACCCTGACAATCCTGACTACGGTGAGATTATCGTACACGGGCCGAATGTCATGCAAGGCTACTGGAACAATCCAGAAGCGACTGCAGAAGTAATGACTGAAGATGGAGGTTTCCGAACTGGCGATTTAGGACTTCTGGATGATGATGGATACCTCGTCATAACAGGTCGTGTGAAATCTCAATTCAAGCTCGAGAATGGAAAGTATGTTTCACCTGCTCCTCTAGAAGAGAACCTCAAACTATCTCCACTCATCGAACAATGTGTTCTTGACGGACGTAACCGTACCTGCACTTACGTGATTGCCCACCCTAACAAGGAAGTACTTCTCAATTCAATCAAGGCAGCCGGCCTGACGGTCTCTGGAGAATGGGAAGAAATCTGTAAGGATCCTGCTGTCTGTTCTTGGCTACTAGACGAATTACGCGAGAACAGCATTTCTGAACCTACTTGGAAAGGATACGAGATTCCTGATGCTTTGATACTCGACCCTGAGGAGTGGAGTACCGATAACGATCTGTTGACTCCGAGCCTCAAAGTGAAGTTGAGAAATCTGATGGAAAGGCACGAAGAAGCAATCAATGCGTTATCTTCGTAAAATTGATGCTATGTGTAATTAGCACAAAATATGAGATTTTCATCCTGTGGTTTATTTACTTCCAATAATTAAATGACGATAATGGATAGGCATGAGGACCGGACTCCTGCCTCTGAGGAGGAGTCGGACAAGGGTTCGATTCTGAAGACATTGAGCGAACGCCCCCTTGGAATTGGCCTTTGGTTCGGCATGGGAATAGGTGCCCTCAATGCCTACATGCTGGGGCTTACTTATCTCCCATCTGTTGCAATTGGAGGCGCTCTAGGTCTTGTCGTCTGCACTTTTGGTTGTCCCCATATGCGAACTCGTCTGAAAGCCAGAAGAATACGTCGTAATGAGATGGTTAGGGTTCGAGCCACCTCTGCATTCTCTACCTTCGATTGATTGCTCGTTTCAAGTTGCAATACCGACAGGCCCTTCAACACCTGTTCGACCGCGCAGATGGGGATTGTATGAGCAGGCAGTTGATTAGAATCGAGGAGATTTCTCGATCCTATGGTCCTGTTGACGTCTTCAAAGATGTTTCATTC
>DAWL01000143.1:0-120 GCA_002505935.1 Euryarchaeota archaeon UBA226
TGTCATGAGTACAACTGCCCTGCTCCTCTCGGTATTAGCAGTATCAATAGGCGTAATCATCGGCCATCTCATTCCTCGCGTCCCAACAATATTCATGTCGCGTTTTTCTTTCTTCAATGC
>DAWL01000143.1:207-15213 GCA_002505935.1 Euryarchaeota archaeon UBA226
CGTTTTGCCTACACCATATCACGCGAAGATATCTCAAGAGGTATGGACAAGGTTGAGGCTGTACTTGAACGGCTTCGCGCACAGGCTGCGGAGGATTGAATAGAGGAATAACGGGTTTTGCAGGTGGAATGTCATGAGTACAACTGCCCTGCTTCTCTCGGTATTAGCAGTTTCAATAGGCGTAATTATCGGCCATCTCATTCCTCGCGTTCCAGCGATATTCATGTCACGTTTTTCTTTTTTCAATGCCGAGTTGCCACCACATCCCTCTCCGGTTCCAGTCAATGGACACTTGTTGGCTAGAGTACTATTGATGCGAAATCTTCGAGTTCTTGGTTTGTTGTTGACCTTACTACCGTTCACTTTGGGATGGTTGGCAGTCTATGGTGCTCATTCACCATTTGGAGTGGGATTGATTCTTGGCTCTTCATGGACCATACTATCTTGGTTATTGCCCGAGGAATGGACACCACTCAAGCGTTGGCCGTGCAACCTTGCAGTTGCCGAGCAATTGCAACTTCTCCGGAATGATAGTACTGATGAGGATAAGCGATGTTGTGCAGATCCAGAGATTATGTGGGAAGTTTCAGCCGTAAGATGCACTTCCTGTCTGAAGTTGCTGTTGGACCTACCGCGTCCCGACCTCGGCCGTAAGCGAAGTGATGGTTGGATGTTAGGGTCACTCCGAGTATGGTTGTTGGATGGTAACTCCCCATTGGGCAATGTTCCGGTAACTTCGGATGAGGAAGAGTAATCAAATCTGTTCGAATTGTCTTGGCGGTCCATCGTCTAAATCATCAGAGTGGTCTGAGGCAGGAACTGAATCTAGACTATCGCTGAGTGCAACTCCAAGTGTTCCGGGAAGAATTGCTGCAGCCCCTAAGGGGATGACTTCATCGAGGAATCCTTTCTCTTCTTCTACTTCAGGTTCAGTTTCTGGTGGAGGGTTTTCTTCAGTTTCTTCTTGTCCTTCTGGCGCTTGCCAATCCTCATGTTTGTCCATCTTCATCCATGTTGGTAGGTCTCCAGAACCACCACCTAGGACACTGAGAGTTGTGAAGGCGGCAAGTGGCATGACTGCAAGAGCAGTCAATAGATCGAGGAAGGAGTTCTCTGGTACCGAACCTATTCCAAGCCAATCTTCGAAGATAGCCTTCTCGGCGGCGATACTGACCGCCAACTCCGGCCCTAACCAAGTGACTACCACTAGGCTTGCTAAACGACCCAATAGCCACAGCACGAGAATCGGGGCCATCCAAGAAAGCCGAGTTATGGATATCAACCATCGTCGAGTAAAGGCAGCAACTGCGACATATCTGCGAGCATAGGTTGGGAATATGCGCATGACCATCGTCAAGATTACCAGATAGCAAACTAGTGCCCATTCAAGCAAGCGGTTATCGTGTAGCCAATTCTCAGGCAATAACAACATCATGAGCAGCGGGACGATGACCAATAACAATTGGAATGGAATCGCTAAGAGGACCAATCCTCCATGAATTGCTAACAATCCATGTCCTTGTTCAAGCCGGTCATTCACCATTCGCATCATCTTTCCATGCGGGGACTTTCTGTGCCTTATTCGCGCTAGTTCAACAAGATGTGCGGATTTCCTGCCTCTAGACAACCTCACTGCTTTGGCCCAGCCCCCATTTTCGGTTATCCAAATGGGGCTGAAACCTCCGAATATCAATGCAAGACTGAGGGCTAGCATGCCATAAGCGATAGAGGCCGAAATGATCCATGGAATCATATGACTTTCAAAATTGATTGAGAAGCCTTCATCGGTGGATTGGAAACTGAAGAGGTAGGTAATCGAGAATGCTGCAATTGGTGTTAGTAAGACCTGACCCAATGCGACCCCTGTCAACCAGAGGCGAGCGATGAATGGGCTTCGGGTCTGGCTCACGGAGTTCTGGCCACATATCGAAAGAAAGTGATTGCCCTTGTCAAAAGGCCAAAGGTGGCGATTCTGAAGGGAGAAGAAAGTAGCGGATTCGGCCCCTAAGGGGCCGTACATCAATCGCGCATCCTTAAGTGAGGTTCTCAAGTCGAAGGTTTGGTTACCGTGCGAAGCGTCCGTATATCCTCCGTTGTCATTCTCTTTCTGATGCTGTTCAATACTGCCTCAACCACGTTAAGCAATGATGCTGCTTCCCAAGCATCTGCCCGAGGTGGTAGCAACGATGATTTCTCAGTAACTGCCATCAGCATAACTAACGATTCATTTTCTCCATCGATGTGGTATCAAGGCGATGGAACCCCTGTCGAATATGTCTTCAAGGGAGATACTGTTCCGATTGAAGTAACCGTCAAGCGAAGCGGAAGCAGTTTCAACCCTGCCAAAGGAGAAGTGACCGTCGAGGTCGTACACCCCATTGGTTTTGTCGCATGGTCGAGCAACTGGACCACTCCGGATATGTACGGAGGACAGACTGAGTCCAGCGAATTCACATGGACGGCTGATACCGCACACAGCATTCTCAATGGTTCAGATCTTGAGGGAGGAATGATTCTACGTGCTTCGGTTTTCTTTTTCGCCGATAACAGAAATGAAAACGATGTATTCAACAAGACTGTTCCCGTTGCATACACTAGCGATTTGATGGATGGAACTTCATTGACGGCGGATGTCAATACCATGCTTCCGTTCAGATACCCAGCAGGTGGCGGTGATGCCAACGGTGCAGGATCTTGGGATGTGGATGAGTCCGATGCTTCAGTTGGAAGTTCTCATTGGCGCCATTCAACACCTGGTAGCAACTATCCTTCCAATGCCTTTGACAGGTTGGTATGGGGATTCTTCCCATCTAGTCAGAATTGTGGTAATGCTCACCATGAAGGTGGTGCAGTCAATGTCTACAACTACTTTTACTGTAAGAATGTAATACCTTCTCTCGATTTGGTCTCAGTTCAATTCCATGCTTCAGCATGGGGAGTAATTAGCAGTGGTGATGATGTTGCTTTGGAACTTTGGAGAAGTGGAGGCGTAAGTGTTAGGCACAATTTCACCACAGCAACTCCGGCTATTGCAACCGGTCAGGGGCAATGGACGAATCTTTCTTGGGACCCTACCGATCAACTTGGGGGTCATTCTTGGTACGCAGGCATTCTCTTCCACAGCGACAACAGTATGGCTGCGGAAGGCTACCATGTCGATGACTGGATTGTCTTTGCAGTTGAAAAGGTGAGTGAATACACTCTAGATGTTCATTGTGACGATCCCGAGGCAGGATTTACTGCGGTACCAAACGAGGTTGTAAGTCTGCATTGTATGGTGACCAATAATGGATATTCACCGGCCGTCATTGTTGTTGATACTAACATTTCTAATGAAACTTGGATGGACTATGCTAACCCTATGTTGCGAATCGATTCCATTCACCCTTCCAATCGTGGTATGAATGTGCAGTTGCCTTCGATTCCTGCAGGGAACACTACAGAGATGTGGATTAATCTCTCAGTGCCTGCAGGTGCAGCAGTTCAGCAACAGACATGGAATGTCACTTGGTCGGATGGTAGTTCTCAGAAACTCGGAGTGCTCGGAAGTCGGACTATGTCTGTAGCAGTCACTGAACAGTATGGAGTTTCACTCCAATCATCTACTCCACTAATTGCAGACGTATTGCTGCCTGGTGAGAGCGGAATCATTCCGATGCGCTTGCAGAACACTGGTAACAAGATAGCCATCTTCAATCTTGCAGCTTCGTTTTCCGATCCTTCTTGGTCGGCTACTTTCACAAATATGACTGGGGCATCGTTCTTGCCCATAACAATGGATGTTGGTGAAAGTGTGGATTTCCTTGTCAACGTCTCTGTATCCAGTTTAGCCGCACCTGACAATTACTCTTTCTCGGTCAGAGCAATTTGCACAACTTGTGCTACTTCTGTATCGGGCAATGATGTTTTGATTCGTCAAATCCAAGTTCCTGCAATGCGTTCTGTGGAGATCGCTTCAGAGAGTATCGCAATATCTGCTCCAGCAGATGCGGTCACTTTGCGTATTCCTCTAGAGGTCAAGAATCTTGGAAATGATGACGAAGTATTCGATTTGGTTTTGACTCAATCTAACAACCTACTGATGGCTTCCTTGAGTACTGATCTCACTGGAACAATAGGTGCTTGGGACGATACTTTCCTGATGGAGTTGGTTCTTCCGATGCCGCGTTACCTTCCTCCTGGATTATACAGTGCTTCAGTGAGGGCAATCTCTCAGGACGATGTATCTGTGTGGGATAGTGTAACTATCTCAGTGACCGTAGAAGAGACCGCTGGTGCTGAAGTGATGGCAGATCAGCCAGACCAGTCATATGTCCCAGGTGGGGCTGCTGATTCGGTAAGGTTTGAGATTCGAAATGAAGGTAATCAAATCGATAGTTTCGAGTTGTCACTAGAGACAGGAGATGGGATGAATGCCGAGTTTGAAGGATTGAATGGAGGAGTTACTCCAATGATTTCCCCTAGCGCATCACATAACGTCACTATTCGATTTACTTTTGATCAAAACGCAGGAGGCCAGATACCACTCAAGGTTATTGCTACCAGCACCAATGACGACGATGTGGAGAGTGAAGGAGAAATCGTCTTCCCAGTTGGGTCTCAAGGTTGGTTGCGTTTGACTGCAACAGAAGATTTGGTCATCGATTCAGCTGGCACCTATGAGACTGTGTTGACATTGCGAAATCAATACACCGAAATGCAAACTGTCACCATCGATGTGGAACAGGGCTCTTCCTCTACTTGGTATAGGGCAAGTTCTGACTCCGAATCTGCTCCTTTGACTATCCAAGAGGGTCGCGAGAGAATGATTACTGTCAAGGTGGTCATTACAGAGACAAGCCTACTGAATCTGAATGATGACGAGTTAGTGACTACCTTTGAGGTATGGGCGAGATCAAATACCCTTTCTGATTCCACTAATGCAACCATCAAGGTCACTCTAAGTTCTTCATCTTCAGGCGATAAAGGTAGTACTGATGCAGCATCAGAAGATGCTAGTTCAGGAGGCTCTGTTGTCATGGACATCGGAATCTGGGTTGTAGGTATCGCCATTATCGGTTTCTTGATCGTATTCTTGGTCCGAGTTATGTTTGAGGCTGAGGAAGAAGAGTCTTCTCCTTGGGATACTGAAGAGTATGAGAGTAGCATAGCGGCTCAGTATGGTGCTGTACCTGCTGCTCCGGAGGTGCCTTCCGCTCCCGATGTCTCTTCGTTCGCCCCTCCCGCATCTACTCCTCCCGTGATTCCAGCGTCCGCTCCTCCTGTGGTAGAGCCCGCAGCACCTGCTGTGGCCGATGGAGTACCTCCTCTACCTGCTGCCGGATTGCCCGAAGGCTGGACTATGGAACAGTGGACTCACTATGGAGCGCAGTGGTTGGAGAAGAACTCCTGATACGATGGATTGAAACATGGCGCCCTTTCCGTGCCCACGCAGGTGATAGATATGTACACAGGTGGACAACAACCAATCTTCATTCTCAAGGAAGGAACAACCCGTAGTCGTGGACGCGGTGCTCAGAGTAACAATATTGCTGCGGCAAAGGCTGTAGCCGATGCTGTACGTAGCACTCTAGGTCCCAAGGGAATGGACAAGATGATGGTGGACAGCATGGGTGATGTTGTAATCACCAATGATGGTGCGACAATACTCAAGGAGATGGATATTGAGCACCCTGCTGCCAAGATGATTATCGAGGTGGCCAAGACTCAGGAACAGCATTGCTTCGATGGAACCACCACCGCAGTGGTAATCGCTGGAGAACTCCTCAAGCGTAGCGAGGATTTGATTGAGCAGAATGTCCACCCTACGGTGATTTGTGAAGGATTCCGTCTTGCGGCTGAACGCGCTATCTCTTTGCTAGAGACTCATGGTATCTCAACCGCTGACGATGTCAATTTCCTGCATGAAGTCGCAAAGACTGCATTGACGGGAAAGAGTGCAGGAGCAGTGAAGGCATTCCTAGCTGATATTTGCGTCAATGCTGTTCAGGCGGTAGGAATCGAGGAAAACGGAGATCGTATGGTCGACCTCGATGATATCAAGGTCGAGAAGAAGCAGGGTGGTTCGATCAAGGACAGCACCTTGGTAGATGGAATAATCCTCGATAAAGAGAGGGTCCATTCTGGAATGCCAAGAAGCGTCGATTCAGCCAAGGTTGCATTGATTAATTCGGCTATCGAAGTCAAGAAGACAGAGGTAGATGCTAAGATTCAGATTACCGACCCCACGCAATTGGCTAGTTTCCTTGAGGAAGAGGAGAATTTCTTGCGAGGTCTAGTTGAGAAGATACAGGCAGCAGGGGCCAATGTGGTCATTTGTCAGAAGGGAATAGATGACCTTGCACAGCATTACTTGTCTAAGTCCGGACTATTTGCAATTCGCCGCGCCAAGAAGAGCGACATGGAAGCCTTAGCCAAGGCTACCGGCGGTAGAATAGTGACCAACCTAGACGATTTGTCCGCTTCAGACCTCGGGGTTGCCAGCAAGGTGGAAGAGAGGAAGATTGGTGATTCGGATATGACCTTCGTCACAGGTTGTACAGAAGCCAAGAGCGTATCCGTCCTTCTGCGAGGAGGAACCGACCATGTTGTAGATGAAATTCGCAGAGCATTTGACGATGCAGTGGGTGTTGTTAGTGTAGCATGGGAGGATGGAATGGTGCTGACAGGAGGAGGTAGTGTGATGGCTGCCTTGTCTCGTGAATTGCGCACTTTTGCCGAGGGAGTAGGCGGACGTGAACAGATGGCCATCGAAGCCTTTGCCAGTGCTTTGGAAGTCATTCCGCGCACTCTTGCTGAGAATGCGGGATTGGATCCAGTCAATACCATCATCGAGTTGCGAAAGTCTCACTCGGACGGAGACTCTCATTCGGGAATCAATGTTGACGAAGGTGGGGTGAAGAACATGCTAGATGCTAATGTTCTCGAGCCACTTCGAGTGGTCGAACAGGCGATTCAGAGTGCTACTGAGACCGCAGTCATGATTCTCAGAATTGATGATGTAATCTCGAGTAAGTCGGTCTCGATGGACGAGATGGCTGATGGATTCGATATGTGATTTCATTGCCCCTATGGCAATGATGGCCTGCATACCTTCAAAGACCGAAGCCGAGTCCCTTGCTTCGCCGATACCGTAGGTATCGCAGGTGAATCTGATGGCGCAGATTGCTTCGGTCTGGATTGAGGAAGGCTGTATCACCTGTGATGCTTGTCAGGAGACCTGTCCTGAAGTATTCCACGTGACCGATGATTCATGTTTCATCATTGCAGATGTGCGTTCAGATGGTAAGTTTGACCAGAATGAATCCAAGTCATTGCTCAAAGCCGAGGTAGGCTCCTCCCTATTCGAAGACATTGTGGATGCCGCCGAGGGATGTCCGGTCGATGTCATTATCTACACAACTGCAGAAGAAGGTGCTGCTCAGGAAGAACCTGCTGAACAAGCAGAAGAGGCTGCTCCAGTTGAGGAATCAGCTGAGGAGGAGGAGGCCGCAGTAGAGATTCCTGCCGAACTCTTGGAAGGCGACCGCGAACTGATGGTCTTGTTTGGTTCACAGAGCGGAAACTCAGAGGATTTAGCCGCAACTACTGCCAAAATGGCTGCAACCGTTCATTTGAATGGGGTTGCCAAGGACATGGCCGAGACAAGTATGGCCGATATCGCCGCAGCCAAAAGAGTCCTGATAATTTGTTCAACATGGGGTGAAGGAGAGATGCCTGACACCGCTCAGGCTCTATGGGATGCTGCGAGTGCAGCAGATGCACCTTCATTGGAAGGAGTCAGTTTCAGCGTCTGCGCTTTGGGAGATACCGGATACGATCTCTATTGTCAGGCTGGTAAGGACTGGGATAACCGATTTGAGGAACTTGGTGCTACTAGAGTTGCAGATATGGCGGAGTGTAATGTCGATTACGAACCATTCTGGAAGGCTTGGGTTCCGGGAGCATTGGGCGCACTGGCCAGTGTTGATTCATCAGGCAATCTGATGTCAGATTGTGTGGAACTGTTTGCAGAGATGCTGATGCCGAAGAAGAAGACCGGTGGAGTAGTTGCTTCAAGTGGAGTCGAACAACCAACCCTTGAGGTCAAACTCCGAATGTTCAGGTATGACCCAGTACTTTCTGAACAGGGATATGATACCTACGAGGTTAGTGTTCCTGGGCACCATAGTTTGCAACAAGTATTGGTCATGATCAAAGAGACTCAGGATGGAAGTCTTACCTTCCGTACTAGCGCTTCAGCAGGTAGCGATCCTTTGACTGGTATGTCGGTAAATGGAAACTTGGTGTTGGCCGATTCGGTAAGAATGGTTGATTTGGTCAATTATGCTGGAGAAGATGCAGTTCTCAATATCGAGCCGCTCCCCGGTAATCAGGTCATCAAGGACCTCTTGGTTAGCACATCTGCTTTCGAGGCCTCAAAACAGAAAGCGGCGGTTTGGATTCAAACTAGAGATCGCCCTGGTGCAATGACTCCACAAGGGCAGGCGATTGGTACCATGTCGACGACAGAAGCGAGAAAGTTGCACTCGATGAATGACATAAGTAGTGAGCATCTTTTGCATTCAATGTCCGAAACCTTGCCTTTCAATTCATCATATCTCGGACCTGCGGTATGTCATCGTCTATGGCTTAGGTCGAATGATTCCCGCATTTCCAAACTTTGTCGCGAAGAGATGAGAGAAAATCTTCAAGGCTCAGATGGAATATGGGCTGAAACCGATATCGGAGTGTTTGGTCGCTACGGAAGAGTGGGTGGAATAGCGGCTAAGAATCTAAACGATTGTCGCAGTGAGTTATTGCGCGCTCACCGTTTCGCTGGTAAATCTGGTAGGTATGTGAAGTGGTTCTGTAAGACAGTTAAGTCATCTGGCAATTTCAATGAAACAATCGTTACCGCTCAGACACAGGGTCCTTTGGGAGCCATTGCAAATCTGCCTACAACACTTCGTATGGCATTGGGTTTCACTCGTAATGGGGGTCCTCCAGTCAGAGACTGGCAAGGATTTATTGCTCCTGGAAAAATGCCTCCATTGTTAAACAAAAGCATCGATCGACACCATGAATTGGTGGCTATATTCAATGAGTTAGATAAGAGGTTTTGAGGTGAGAATGTGAAGTTCGCATATTTGCCCGGCTGTACAACCAAGGGTAGTTCTAGAGAAGTACAGGATGCGATGCTTTGCGTAGCTGATGGCTTGGGAATTACATTGGTCGATATGCCAAGTGCAGCATGCTGTGGCGGAGGAATCATCAAACAGGCCAACCATAGATTGCAATTGACAATTAATGCTCGAAATTTTGCTATGGCTGAGAAATTGGGCTTAGATATATTGACACTGTCAGCCTCCTGTCAAGGAGTATTGCATGAAGATCTTACTTTATTATTGACCGATGAGCCCCTTCGTGCTGAAATCAATGACATATTGGAGAGGACTTCAGGTATTCGTTTTGAAGGAGAATTACGTGTTAGACATATATTGGAAGTCTTAGTTGAGGACATAGGTCTAGACAGTATTTCTGCTAAAGTGAAGAACCCAATAGGTTTCCAAGTCGCCGCGTATTATGGATCTTCTATGCTCAGGAGCGGTGCAAATGGTCTTGATGATCCATTTAATCCATCATATTTTGAGAAATTGATTGAAGCCTTGGGTGGAATTCCGGTAAATTATGATGGCCGCACTAGAAGTATAGGCTCATCTTTGGGACTTTTAGCGCAAGAAAAAACAGTAATGAAGATGGTTGCATCAGTACTATCAGAGGCAAAACAGCAAGGGGCTAGACTGATGGTTTCTGCCTGTCCGAAAGCCCATTTTAGTTTGGATGTGTATCAGCCAAAGGCTGCCAGAATTTCTGGGAAAAAAATCAATATGCCAGTTATACATTTACCAGAGTTAGTTGCCTTTTCTTTGGGTTACTTTGTTAATAGGTATGCTCAGTTACGTACCCGAATCATGGTTATCGGCGATTGATTCGTCAGTAATCTTCGGAACTGCAACGGCCCTTGCATTTCCCATGATCAATCCTGATTATCGGTTTCATCGGCAGTCCTCCTACTGCCATCAAGAATTGGATTACTCCATTCATCATCACTTGTTGGTGCAAATTGCTTAGCATCTGGCTGAGGCATGAATGCGTCAATACTCATTTGTTGTCGCGGCCTGAGTTGCTCGGGGCGCACTCCTGGGCGTGGTTTTGATAGCGCAGATGTTTTTTCCACGATGACTTCCTTCTCCTTGAGATTAGGGGCTAATCTTTCGATTTCATTCAACATCCAAGTAGCGGCCTTCAGAGATTTGGAGCCCTCACTAAAGATGGTAAAATGTTGTAATCTAGTCTCAGCACTATCATCCACTTTTGCCCTCAACAAACCTCGACGTACTTTTGTCAATACTCTGTGCATCTTGGCTTCGCGTGCAGCAGCAGCATGCCTGATTCCTTCATCTCTAGTTTCTTCAGCAACTAGAACCACAACTTGTCCCTCTCTATGGCGAGCAGTTCTGCCACGTCTTTGGATGGTTCTGATTTCACTGGCGACTGGTTCATGGAAAATCACAAGGTCAGCACTTGGAACATCTAATCCTTCTTCTCCAACCGAGGTCGCAACAAGGACATTGCAATCGCCATCTTTGAAGCGCTGTAACCTCGCAACTTGCTCCTTTTGAGACAGACCTTCACCTCCTTTACGCGCTTGGCCAAAGAATCCCTCTGCCTTGATTCCAGCCATTGTGCTTAACTCGTCGAGAACTGCGCTCATAGTATCGCGAAAATTGGTGAAGATGATTATCCTACAATCTGAATCGATTTTCATTTTGTTCTCGACCAAGCGTTTGATTCTCGGCATCTTGGGATGGTTCAATTTTTGTGTTCTGAGTAGTCCTAGCAATGCTCTGATTCGGGGCATGCCGATGAACCTCGCTTGCTTTCGGTCCCCTTCTCTGCTGCTTTTCTCTGATCTCTCAAGATGCTTGAGCGCAGTCTTTGGTCCTTGAGCCAACAATAGGCCCAGAAGGTTGTGGATACGAATTGCGTCAGCATTCATTTTGGCAGCATTGTACCCTTGCGGGTTTCCGCGTTGGATGGCCATGCTGATTCTCCTTTGCCCCTCTCTCAATACCTTCATTCCGACCGGGCCTGAACCTGGAATGAATCCCATCCTGCGCAATTTTTCTAGATGTTCTTCAAGCAGGTCTTCTACTGGTGCTGCGAGATACTTGATTTCATCGGGAATTTCCAGTCTATGTTCATTTATCTCAAGGCCTTGTGTGTATGGGGCAAGCAGGTTATCGGTGGATTGTAGCGCATGAATTCTTTCGATCCCCAGTCTTTGTACGACTTCTTTGACTATTGTCTCGTGAGACCCTGGGCTGGCAGTGCATGCCAGAACCTTGCCATTTGGAACTGAACGGTACATGTCGCCAACTATGGCCATTGCGTGGTTTCCTGTGGCATGATGTGCTTCATCGAATACCATCAAATCGATTTCTGAGAGATTGAGAGTTCCCCTTTGCACATCATTACGGACGATTTGAGGAGTAGTTACCAGCACTCTTGCCTCAGCCATCATCTTCTGCCTCTTCTGCCAATTATCATTTCCACTAATCCTGACAATCTTCTCTTGTTCAATTGAAAGCACCTTTACGAGGTCCTGTAGATGTTGGTCCACCAACGGATTAGTTGGTGCCATCAAGATGGCTTTACCTCCCTCGTTCAAGGCTTCTGCAATCGCCATCCATTCGATAGCGGTCTTACCTTGTCCAGTGGGAAGCACGACCAAAGTGGGCAATGTCAAACACTTACGTAATGCATCGAGTTGATGAGCCCGAGCTTCTACCGCCCTAGGCTTCAGATTCGGATGCTCTACAGTTGCTTCCACGCCGCTCACTCATCTGCTGGGGGGGTCGAAGGTATGTCAATGATGACGTAAGAGGGGTGTGTTGAAAGTGAATATACAAATCGTCAAAATATGGCCTCATGCTATCGATTATCCTCCAAGCCTAGACCGATGTACTCATAAAGGGGTGGAAGTTCGGCAAGCCGCTCAGAGAGTGAGCAGCCAGTCGCAACGGGCAATCCTGAGGACCCCGAACCCCGATCCCCGCTCGTGGGAATGGGCCGGCGACACGGCTGTTCCTTCGCTTTCTGGGCCGGTGTGGGCCCTGCTCTGCAGGCACCTACAACGTTAACCAAACAGGAGGCGATGATATGGCCAAGAGACACAAGCCCAGGCGTGGCAGCATGGCGTTTAGCCCTCGCAAGAGGGCCCAGCGTCACTTCGGACGAGTCAAGTCTTGGCCAAGCAGCGATGCTGATGAAGTCAGAGTCCAAGGTTTCGCAGGTTGGAAGGCCGGAATGACTCACGTTCTTCTCAAGGACAACAATCCAAAGTCAACCAGCGCAGGACAAGAGGTCCGCGTTCCGGTGACCGTAGTCGAGGTTCCAGAGATGATGGTGCTTGGAGTACGTGGCTACAAGATGACTCCCTACGGTAAGCAAACTGCAGGTGAAGCGTGGTTGGACAGTAGCGCCCTAATCGATGCATTTCCAGATATCTCTCGCAGAATTCCAGAACCCAAGGAACACGATTCCAAGAAACACTTGGAATCATTGTCCGAGGAAGATCTCTGTGAGGTTAGACTGATTGTAGCAACTCAGCCATCCAAGGTCTCAGGTTCACCAAGCAAGACTCCTGAAGTCATGGAACTTGGATTGACAGGAGGAGGTATCAGCACTCAACTCGAGTGGGCTGGCGAGCAACTTGGTCAGGAAATTGGCATTGGCAATGTATACGAAGAAGGAACATTCGTCGATGTGGTTGGAATCACCAAGGGATTCGGATTCCAAGGAGTTATTCGCAGATTTGGTGGAAAATTGCTGAGCCACAAGAACAGCAAGCGCCGACGTCAGCATGGTAACCTCGGAGATAAGGGAACCGGATACGTTAGGAAGACCCTACGTCAAGCAGGACAGAAGGGCTACCACCAGCGCACCGAGTTCAACAAGAGTATTCTAAGAATCTCCAATCCAGAGGAGAACGAAATCACCCCAGCCGGTGGTTTCCTCAATTACGGAGAAGTTTCCAATCCATACATGTTGATCAAGGGCAGTCTACCAGGTCCAGCAAAGCGTTTGGTTCGCCTCAGAGATGCGGTCCGCGCTGAGAACAAGGATAACTATCCAATCGACATTACCTATGTGAGTACAGCATCCAAGCAGGGGGCCTGAAGATGAAGGCAGCAGTGTACCACATCACCAACGAGATCACTCAGGATCAAGTAGAGGCTGGACGTTTGCAGGAAGTCTACGATATCAGTATCGAGGCCGGAAAGAAGGTCAGTCTGCCGAGTGCATTTGATTCAGATGTTCGTTCCGATGTTATCCGCAAGGCAGTAAGAGTTTCCAGAGCCAATCGCCGTCAGGCCTATGGTTCCAAACAGCAGAAGGGCAAGAAGCGCCCAATGCCTGGAATGAGGCATTCAGTTGAATGGTGGGGTAAGGGCCGTGGTGTTTCAAGAATCATGCGAAAGACCGGTCAGAGAACTGGTGCTCAGAACCCTCACACAAGAGGTGGACGCAGGGCTCATGGCCCTAAGGTCGAGAAGGACTGGAGCATGTCGATGAATGCTACCGAGCGCCGACTAGCGAGGGATAGCGCATTGGCAGCTACCACTGATCGAGAGATAGTTTCAGCCCGTGGCCATCGCTTCCACGAAGAAATCGATACTCTTCCTCTAATTATTGGTGATTATACCGAGGTTCGAGATGAAGGTGAAGAGAGCATGGATATTGAGGTATTCAGCCTTGAGCATGCCACACGTAAATTGGTTGCAATTCTTGAGAGCCTTGGACTGGGTGATGACTTGCAGCGCGCTCGTAATGGTCGTAAGGTCAGGGCCGGTAAGGGCAAGATGCGAGGACGCCGCCATCGCACACCAAAGAGTGTGCTCGTAGTTGTTTCTCAGAAGTCAGGACTGGCCAAGGCCGGTGGCAACATTCCCGGAGTTGATGTGGTTGCAGTCAAGGATCTTTCAGCAGAGGACCTTGCGCCCGGTGGCGATGTTGGCAGACTAACCGTCTTCACCAAGAAGGCAGTGGAGGAACTCGCTTGAGTTGAGGTGATATCATGGATCCGTACAAAGTCATAATTGCACCTTGGTTGACAGAGAAGTCTCTGGAAGCCAGAACAAATGCAGAATACGATACAAGAAATCGTCTGGAGTTCATTGTTCACCGCAGCGCTAACAAGTCTGAGATCGCAAGAGCAGTAGAGATTCTCTTCGATGTCAAGGTGGCTAAGGTTAACACTCGAAATGAGAAGAATGGAAAGCATGCCAGCGTTAAGTTGGCTGAGGGCTATGATGCTGAAGAAGCAGCCCTCAAGTTGGGAGCGCTCTGATGAGGTGATTCGATGGGTAAGAGAATACGCGCACAGAGAAAGGGTAGCAGCCCAAGATACAGGGTTAACTCACACAGATTCCCAGGTCGCAACCGCCTACCTAACATCCGTGATGAGATGGTGGAGGTAACCGAGTTGATTCACAGCCCAGTTCATACAGCTCCATTGGCAAGGGTGAAGAGGGAAAGTGGCGAAGAATCGTTGATTGTCGCGACGGAAGGAATCTCAGTTGGTCAGAACTTGGCCTTCGGAAACAATGTCACCTTGCGTCCGGGTAATGTAACTACTATTGGAAACATCCCAGAAGGAACGCCGGTAAACAATCTCGAACTACGCCCCGGAGACGGCGGTAAGGTCGCTAGATCCGGTGGTGCTTCCTGTGTCGTCGAAAGCCGTATGGAAGGAGGGAGAATCAGAGTCCGTCTACCTAGTGGTAAGAGTAAGGATCTACCAGAGAACTGCAGAGCAACTATCGGAGTTCTAGCCGGACATGGTCGAAGCGAGAAGCCATTGATGAAGGCTGGTGCAGCACACTACAAGGCCAAGGCTCGTGGAAAGCAGTACCCGAAGGTAAGCGGTGTTGCAATGAATCCTGTTGATCACCCACATGG
>DAWL01000143.1:15519-21893 GCA_002505935.1 Euryarchaeota archaeon UBA226
GTTGATCACCCACATGGTGGTGGAAACCATCAGGCTGTACACGGTCCAAACAGCGTCGCACGTGGCGCTCCACCTGGTAGCAAGGTCGGACATATCGCTCCAAGCCGTACTGGACGCGGCAGAGGCAAGAGGAAATGAGGTGAGTAAGGATGGCAAAGAGAAAGCGTCGATTCATGACTCCAAAGGCAGCGCGCCGAAAGACCCGCAAGTTGCGTGGTCGCGTCAGCGAGCGCCGCAAGAAAGAATTCCTCTACCGTGGGCACACTATGGAGAAATTGCTCGCTATGCCCTTGTATCCTGTCGATGATGACCCGGATTCAGAGTCTGTAGTGGGCTTGCTATCTGCTAGAGCACGCCGCTCTTTTGACAGAGGCCTGCCTCAAGAGAATGAGCACCTACGTCAGCGTGTTCGCCGAGCAAAGGAAGGACAGGTCATCCGCACCCACCGCAGGGACATGGTCATCCTTCCAGAGTTTGTTGGCAAGATTATCGGAATTCACAATGGTCAAGGTTTCAATGAAGTTGAAATTAAACCAGAAATGATTGGACACTTCCTCGGTGAGTTTGGAATCACTAGGAATTCGGTCACACACAGTGGCCCTGGTGTTGGTGCAACCAAGTCGTCAAAGCACGTACCATTGAAGTGAGGTGAGAAAATGAGTCGAGATCGTTCAAGGTCCCAGAAGGGATATTCTCAGTTGCTACAAGGTAGCAGATTGGTTACAGCACGCGCAGTAAATTTGGATTGTCATTCCAAGCATTGCTTCGAGATTGCCCGTGCCATACGCAACATGACTGCTTCTCAGGCATTGGACCTGTTGGAATCGGTTATTCGTATCGATAGCGACCGAGAGGATATTCGTCGTAAGGCCAAGGCTATTCCCTTCCGTAGAGGAAACAACATGAGGCACCGCAAGAGAGCAGGGCCTCGTTCCCTTGGACACAGGAAAGGTAAGATTGGTCCTGGAAGATATCCTGTCAAAGCCAGTAAGGAATTCATCAAACTGATTAACAGTGCAATGGAAAACGCAAGGCATGAACACGAAGATATCGAGCCTGAAGATATGGTCATTACACACGTAGCCGCACACCGTGGACAGGTTAAGCGCGGCTGGATTCCACGCGCACGAGGCCGTGCAACTCCTAGCAATCACATCCAGACTAATCTAGAGATTTTCCTTGAAGATCTGAGTACTGAAGTGGAAGATGAGGACGAATTCTGAGGTGAAAACATGTCAGGCAAGAAGAATGTTATTCGACGTATCATCGACCGTAATGTCGAGCGCCATCTAGTCAAGGAGTTCTTGATGAACAATACCAAGAAGGCTGGATTTGGGGGCCTTGACATCCGCCGTACTCCTCAAGGAACTGAGGTCACCCTGAAGGCAGAGAGGCCCGGAATGGTCATCGGTCGAAAGGGTCGAATCATCAATGAATTGCAGAGGAGATTGGATGACGAGTTCGCTATTCAGAATCCAAGGCTCAAGGTGGATGAGGTGGAGAATCCTGCTTTGAATGCACAAATTATGGCTGAGAAGTTGGCCAGTGCTTTGGAGAGAGGCTGGTATTTCCGCCGAGCAGGGCACTCAACTGCTCTGAATATCATGGAAGCTGGCGCAAAGGGAGTAATCGTAGTCCTAAACGGAAAGATAACCGGAGCAAGACACCGAACTCAGAAGTTTATCGCTGGCCACATCAAGTATTGTGGTGAGACCGCTCTGGAGCACATGGATAGAGGATTTTCAACCGCTATCAAGAAGTTGGGGACTATCGGTTGCAGCGTCGCAATCATGAGGCCAGGAACTAAGTTGCCACACGAGATAACTGTGTATGGTAAGGATCAGGTTGCCGTCAATGAAGATGGCGAGGTAGAGGTCAATGTCGTGGAGGTGCCCGCATGAGCCACGTTACCAACAGGGATATCGACAACATGAGCCCCGAGGCTCGCAAGTCAAGACTCAAGGAGTTGCGCGAGGAGATGTTGCAACTGCAATCAGAGAAGAGCATGGGAGGAACCGCTGCAAACATGGGTGCTTACAAGGCAACTAGGCGCAGCATTGCTCGTATGTTGACTAGAATGCATCAGGATAAGAAGGAGTGAATTCAGTGGCTGCTATATGCAATGTTTGTGGTCTACCAGATGAACTATGTATATGTCAGGAGATAGCTAAGGAACAACAGATAGCTTACATTTCAACGGTGAGAAGGAGGTACGGAAAACTGGTAACGATTGTTGAAGGAATCGATGATTCGGCAATAGATATCGACCAGTTGGCAAAGACACTCAAGGCTCGTTGTGCAGCAGGTGGAACCGTCAAGGGACGGACCATCGAATTGCAGGGCGAACACAAGAAGAAAGCAGCAGAAGTACTCAAGAAAAATGGATATACAGTGGAGGTGAGATGAATGGACGCACGAAATATGCCTTTATTGGGACATAATCTCAACGTAGTCTCTTCCACAGATCCAACCCTCGTTGGTAGAAATGGCGCTGTAGTTTCAGAGACTATGCGCACCATCGTTATCGAGCAACAAGGACGCAGGTCAAGATTGGCCAAGGACGTCATTAGATTCACCATTGATGATTCGGATGCTGTAATCGACGGCAGCCAGATTGGCCAGAGGCCAGAAGATCGAATCCACCGAAGGTATAGGAAGTGATTAGATGCGAGATATCGGAGTTGATGTGAATAGGCCCGAAGGGGAATGGGATGGCGATGAGAATTGTCCGTTCTATGGATCTCTAAGGCTACGTGGACAGATCCTAGAAGGTACAGTTGCCAGTGTGGGAATGAAGAGCACCATCGTCATCGAGCGACACCACGTTCGTAAGATGGAGAAGTATGAGAGATATGACAAGCGTATGCGCCGTCTTTCCGCTCATCTTCCAAGTTGTATCGGAGAAGTCTCCGTTGGAGACAGCGTCAAGGTCATGGAGTGCAGACCTCTTTCCAAGACGGTTTCATTCTGTGTCATTGAATCTACAGAGGGGGAGTCGCAGTGAAGGGAATAGCAGGTAAGCAGACCCGTGGTCTACCCTCTGCAGCAAAGTTGACCTGTGCTGATAATACAGGTGCCAAGATCGTTCAGTTGATTTCGGTCTACAAGATTGGTTCAGTCATGCGCAGATACCCTGCAGCAGGTGTAGGGGATATGATCAAGGTCAGTGTCAAGAAGGGTAACCCTGAAACTCGAAGACAAATGTACAGAGCGGTTGTAATTAGACAGCGTCGTCCATTCCGTAGAGTCGATGGTACCTGGGTTCAGTTTGAGGACAACGCTGTTGTTTTGACAAATGAGCGTGGTGAGGTACAGGGTTCGGATATCAAGGGCCCTGTGTCCAGAGAAAGTGCAGAACGCTGGCCCAGAATTGCCGCTACTGCCAAGCAGATAATTTGAGGTGAGATAATGGTCAAGAGCAAGAATCCAAACAAGCAGCGCAAGGCTGCCTTTACTGCTCCAAAGCACGTCAAGCGTAAGCGTATCCGAGCCCGCCTACAGACTACAGACTCGCGTTTAGCGGGCGTCAAGACCGTAACTGTAAGAGTTGGAGATCAGGTCAAGGTCGTCAGGGGAGATTACGGACAGCCATCCAAGGGTAAGAGGCACGGTGGACCGCGTGGAAACAGCGGTCTTGAGGCCAAGGTCATCAGGGTAGACTCTGATAATTCACGTATATTCATCGAAGGAGCCACATCATCCAAGGCCGATAACAAGGAGGAAGGAGTTCCAATTCATTCCTCCAATGTAGTAGTCACCAAGTTGGACGAGACCGACCCGATGCGAATGAAGCGCATTACTGATAGGAGTTGAATAACATGGGATCAAGCCACCATCTAAAGCGATTGAACATGCCACGTAGCTGGGCTCTGCCTCGTAAGACATCGGTATGGGTGACTCGCGCCAACGCCGGACCTCATGCGCTAGAGATGTGCATGCCATTGAATGTCATCATTCGAGATGTTTTGAAGTTCGCAAAGAATTCACGTGAGGTGCGTTCTATTCTTCACAACGGTCTAGTCAAGGTTGATGGACGCCTAGTGCGTGATGCGCGCCGTGGCGTCGGATTGATGGATGTACTTACTCTAGGGGACATCAACTATCGTTGTCTCTTGGACAGCAATGGAAAGTTGCGCTACCACCAGATTGCACCAAGCGATGCGGAGTGGAAGTTGTGCAGAATCGATGGAAAGTCAACATTGAAGGGTGGCAAGACTCAGTTGAATTTGCACGACGGACGTTGTATCATCATCGATGATGCAAAGGCGTACAGTACTGGTGACAGTCTACAGATCAGCCTCCCCGAACAGCAGATTATGCAGCACATTCCATTCGAAGATGGCGCCCCTGCCTATCTGATAGGTGGAAGCCACGTAGGAACAGTCGCCCGTATCAAGGAGTTCATCGTAAAGCGTTCAAGCATGCCTAATGAGGTCGAGTTTGACGACTTCGGTACTGTGGCACAATATGTCTTCATAGTTGGAAAGGATACTCCACTACCAGGTCTGGAGGTGGGTGCATGAGTGAGAATAGTAATCCAATGCTAGAGCCACGAATTGCCAAGGTCTCCATCAATATCGGAGTTGGAGAAGGCGGAGAGCGTTTGCAGACTGCAGAGCGCGTACTCGAGTTGTTAACCGGCCTGAGTTCGGTCCGCACCATGGGTAAGATTCAGAATCGAGACCTCAAAGTGCGTAAGGGATTCCCCATCGGTTGCAAAGTCACAATGCGCGATGATGAGAAGATAGAGAAATTCCTGAAGGATGCTTTCTGGGTACGAGAAAACAGTATTCCTTCTTGGAACTTCGATGCTCAAGGCAATCTTTCATTCGGTATCAGGGACTATACCGATTTCCCAGACCAAAAGTATGATCCGGATATCGGAATCTTTGGAATGGACATCAATGTAGTTCTTGAAAGACCAGGGCACAGAGTAAGCCGCCGTCGCAGGCGAAGCCGCAAGGTCGGTAGCGATCATTCTGTCAGCCCAGAGGAATCTCGTCAGTGGTTCCAGAACAGATTCGGACTGACTATCATGGAGGAGTGAAAATGGCAAGAGATCACGGAGAGACGATTGGACGCACCATCGGCTGCCGCCGTTGTGGACGCAAGCGAGGAATGATTCGTCGTCATGGGCTCAGGCTATGCCGCCAGTGTTTCAGAGATATAGGCCGAGATATCGGTTTCAAGAAGTTCAGTTGAGGGGAGATAGAAATGCAATTCGATCCATTAAATGATGCTTTGGCTAAGATATTCAACGCTGAGCAGGCGGGACGCTACAACGTGAGCGTTAGCCCTGCAAGCAAGTTGATAGGTTCAGTACTAGAAATCATGCAGCATGCAGGATACATTGGAACTTTCGACAAGGAAGATGATGGACGCGGTGGCTCATACAATGTAGAGCTGCGCGGTGCTATCAACCAATGTGGTGTCGTCAAGCCACGCCACTCTGTACGCAGACAGGAATACGAGAAGTGGGAATCTCGCTATTTGCCCGCTCAAGATTTTGGTTTGTTGATTCTTACAACCAATCAAGGTGTAATGCACCATTATGACGCTAAGACGTCAAGAATAGGTGGCCGTTTGCTGGCCTATGTTTTCTGAGGTGATTATGTGGCATTGTTAGATAGAATAGAACACGTGGTGCAGACGCCTGATGGCGTCAACGTCAGTTATTCAGATGGCGTAGCAACCGTCTCGGGAGAGAAAGGTAGCCTTTCGCGAACCTTTGTTCATGACAAGGTAGAGATTTTGCTTGAGGGTGGCGCAGCAATTGTCAGAGTGGATATTCCACGCCGCAAGGAAAAGGCATTGGCGGGAACTTGGGCTGCACATCTGCGAAATATGGTCAAGGGAGTTACAGAAGGATTCACCTACCATCTCAAGGCATTGTACAGTCACTTCCCAATGACCCTCAAGGTCGAAGGAAATGCTCTCATCGTCAACAATTACTTCGGAGAGAAGGTTCCACGTAGAGCAGAATTACCTTGGTCTCCTGCAGATGTCAAGGTCGAGATCAAGAACAAGGTCGAAGTCGTTGTTTCAGGCGCTGATAAGGAGAAGGTTGGACAGACCGCTGCTAATATCGAGCGCTGTGCAACCGTCAAGAAGAGAGATCGCCGGGTTTTCCAGGACGGCATATACCTGGTCGGTAAGGAGTGATTAAGATGTCAGAGGAATACGAAGACATGACCGTTTCTGAGTTGAAAGATTTGCTCAGGGAGAAGGGCTTGAAAGTTGGAGGTAACAAGTCAGAACTTATCGCTCGACTCAGCGAAACTCAGGAACAGGAAGAAGAAGTCGTAGAAGAGGCTCTTGAGGAAGAAGTCCTTGAAGAGGATTCAGATGACGATGAATACGATGACTACGATGAT
>DAWL01000182.1 GCA_002505935.1 Euryarchaeota archaeon UBA226
TACTTACATTCTGAACGGAGAGAAAATGTGGATAACTGGTGCAGGCTATGCAGACTTCTTCTTCGTACTCGCTAAGACAGACCCTGATGCAGGCTATCGAGGCATGTCAGGATTCATCGTCGAGGCGGATAGCGAAGGATTGAGTCTGGGCAAGAAGGAGGATAACATGGGTCAACGCTGTTCAGATACCCGTTCGGTTGTATTCGATTCTGTCATTGTGCCTGCCGAAAATCTACTCGGCGGAGTTGAAAACCAAGGTTGGCTGAACGCTATGAAAGCCTTTGACATGAGCAGACCAAACATTGCAGCTCACGCAACTGGCCTTGCTAGAGCGGCCTTTGAGCACGCCCTTCAGTATTCAGACGAAAGAGAGACCTTCGGCAGTAAATTGCACCAACATCAAGCGATTCAATTCATGTTGGCTGACATGAAAACCAACATTGAGGCCTCACGCCTTCTAACTTGGAAAGCGGCATCTATGATAGATTCGGGGAAGAGGAATACCGAAGCAGCAGCCCATGCCAAGAGATTCTCTGCAGATATCGCCATGCAGATTGCAACCGATGCAGTGCAAGTTTACGGCGGATATGGTTACTCCGAAGAATACCCAGTAGCGCGACTGATGAGAGCGGCAAAGGTGATGCAAATCTACGAAGGTTCTTCTCAAGTACAACGAATGATCATTGGTAGAGAGATGACGCGAGGACTGTGAATGGTAGCAGCCATCATCCTCGCTGCAGGAGCCAGTCAGAGAATGGGTAGCCCAAAGGCACTACTGCCAATCGCTGATTCGACCTTGTTGCAACGAATTCTAGAGGTTGTGAAAAAGACCTGCAATGAAATCGTGATAGTGACCCGCAAGGAACTACAAGTAGATATCATGTTGAATGCACCTGAATCTAGAATAGTAACCAATCCTATGCCTGAAAACGGAAGAACCGGAACATTACAGGTTGGCTTACTGGCTCTTGAAATCCCCACCGCGGCATTGATTGTTCCTGTAGATAGACCGGGATTCACCATCGAAACCATAGAAGCATTGCTCAAGGCAGGTGGATGTGCAAGGCCTGTTCATGATGGTAAAGGCGGTCATCCTGTCCTTCTGGATAGAGAAGCAATCAGGAAAGTGATGGCTGCCGAGGCAAATGAATCGCTTAGAGAAATACTGCAATTCAGCGACGTACAAGTCGAAGGTGTAGATTTCTCACTGAATGTGGATAGGCCAGAGGATCTGCAGAAATTAACCCAATGGTATGTGTCGCAAGACACTTGAGCAAGAGGCCTCAGCCAGCAGTATGACTCAGCGGGTTCTGGAATGGTGTACTCTACGCCTATCCGAAGGCAAACCCGTTGCCATAGCCACCGTTATTGAGGCGTCTGGCTCAGTACCCGGTAAGGTAGGAGCACGTCTTGCATTGACTGCGAATGAGATATTTGGAACGGTTGGAGGTGCAGGGCTTGAACTCAAAGTAATCAATGCCCTGAAAGAAATGATTCAAGAGGAAAAGGCCGGAGGAAAAGTAACTACCTATGGTCTCAACAAAGGTGCCAAGGGACTTGAAGTAGTTCCTCTCGACTCTTTATGTGGTGGCAGGGTCAGCATCTCCATGGAGGTCGTAATGCCGATGCCGCACATACTTTTGATGGGAGGAGGCCATGTTGCCCAATCCATAGCCCATATGTGTCAGGGATTAGGGTGGGAGCATTCGGTTCAAGATACGAGAGAGGAATTTTCCTCATCAGTAGCATTTCCTGAAGCACGAGAAAGACATTGCAACAGTGTAGAAGACTTCCTTGAATCTGAAAACACTGATTCGATCAATAGATTCTCTGATATCTTGTTATTGGGGCACGATTGGAAAGAAGATGAAGACAGACTAATCGGATTACTGAAAATCATTGATTCTTCAACGCGCCTTGGAGTCATAGGTTCGAAGAGTAAGTGGAAAGCATTCTCAAAAGCCGCCATCGATGCAGGAATTGACCCCTCAAGACTTGATGAGGTCGATTGCCCAATCGGCTTAGATATCGGTGCTGAATCACCTGGAGAGATCGCCGTAGCGGTTGTTGCCGCTGTGCTCAAGAGAATCAAGAATGATCTTTGAAGATATTATCTCGATAATATTTCAACTCCTCAATACTCTCAAGAATATCATCTCTAGCGAGATGAGCACCCTTCTTGCGATACCTTTCCAATTCGGGGAACCAACTCTTTGCTAATATCTTGACACTTGAGACATCTAGCAGTCTATAGTGTAAGAAGTCGTCTAGAAGAGGCATGTCTTTTCGCAGGAAACGCCTGTCATTCCATACCGAGTTCCCACATAATGGAGCACTGCCTTTACTACAATACTCTTTCAGAAATTCCAAAGTTGCGGATTCCGCTGCTGACATGGAATACTCTGAAGACCTGACTCTTTCTACCAAACCACTAGCATTGTGATGTGAAGTATTCCATTCATCCATCGCTGCTAATTCCTCCTCACTGCATTGAATTGCAAGATTTGGACCTTCGGAGATGAGATTCAGGTTTCTATCTGTCAATACGGTAGCGATTTCAATAATCGAACAATTGTCGATATCCAAACCTGTCATCTCAAGGTCAATCCATACAAGCAGATCATCCCGCATGTTTCGGGCCACACGTCAGTCGCCTTGATTGCATCGGCGCAGCCGACATCATAATCTGTCAATCGCATCCTGCTTGCAACATGGGGCTGCGAATACTGCTATCATCGCTCACCGAGGACGAACAAGCCTATCTCGAACAATATGACGAATTGGTTGACGATGGTGGAGTGACCGAGAATGAGCGCAAGTTGCTCGATTTCGCCTACAAGGGATTGGGGCTTACCGAAGAGAGAGCGAAACAACTCGAAGCAGCATGGGATGCTGGCGTCATCGTATCGAGCGATGAAGAGGAATAGATTTGAGTGAGCGGTCATCCGCACCCTTCATGCGCTCTGCAATCGCCCTTCTGATAGTAGGCTTGGTTGCTACAAGCAGCATGGCAGGTTGCTTCGGTGAAGAAAAGAAGGCTGTCGAAGATGTGAGCGCTGAAGAAGAAGTTTGGCCAGCCTACTCAGTCGTTGCACCAATCGATACTGGAATCAACGTCTATCACGATCACTTCAGAACCAATGACACCTATCCACAATGGTTGTTGGATGGGCTGGGCGTCAACAAAATCTGCAACCTGACATTCAATGGTACCTACGAAGAGAGATTCTCTGCAGACCAAGAAACCTGCTGGAATAATCTTACCACCACCGACGTGGTATACTTCCCTGGAACTAAAATCATCGGCACCAGTCCAGATGGAGATTCGGGGACTCTAATTCTCGATGACCCCTCTGACGGGCACGGAACCGCAGTCACTGGATCAGTATTGAACGCCAATCCAGATGCGGTCATCTTCTTCGTCGAAGGATTCAGCGATAACGCAGTTCTAGCCGCTGCAAATACTCCATTTGTCGACATTTTGACCACATCATTCGGCCCAATTGGTTCGGTACCAATTCCTGGCATAGAGGATGCTACAAGGGTAGCCGTGGTAGAGAATGATAAGATTCACACTGGTGCTGCAGACAATACACCATCTCCAGCAGTTCAGGACCCAACTGCCGGCCCACCTTGGTCGATTGGAGTTTCAGGCTATGCAGAAGAAGATGATGACCAAAAGGAAACGATGAGTGGTTCATATCCCGATGTGGCAGCAGACTGGACCCAATATCTCCCCAACCATCAGGATATAGACGGCTATCACACTACAAGTGGGACATCTTTCGCCACTCCTCGAACTGCAGGACTACTTTCGAAAGTGATTATGTGGTTAAGAGCTGAATTCAATGACACTGAATCAGGCGCAAGAGATGGTTTCCTCGTCAATGGAAGCGCTAAAATCTCCAATGATCAAATCCGAGATGCCCTTAACCTCAGCGGTTGGTATCCATCATTCACAACGTGGGACCCAACTTCTGGAACTACGCCAATGTCCCCAATCGCACCTTGTACTCAAGTTGGCTGGGGTGTGGTCAATGAAAGCAATGTTATGCCAATTTACGCCCATCTCAACAATTCAGCAACCATGCCAGACAGGCCTACTGATGTTGTACTATGCATGCAGGCCAATCAGGAAATACGCGAGGCGTATTGGACCTAAGCACTGGCATCTGCCTCAAATGATAGAACCGCTCTACCCATATTGTCGAAATTGACTCTTGGAATGAAGCCACTGAAATCGGTGGTCAACAGAGCAGAACGTATCTTGTTTGCCATACTCTCATTGAGTTGTATCTTGTAGCCCTGTCCAGAATCAACCAAACCGTTCATCAAATCGATTACCGCAGCAGAGCATTCTGGACTCATCTTACTCATATCGAGCACTCCTTCGGCCACAGGTGCCTCTTCAACATCAGGAATTAATCTTGGAGATTGTGAATCATCCTCATCTTCTTCCTTCGATTCAGCAATACTGGGAGTTTTAGGAGCAGAGGTTGCCGACTCTGATTCTTCAGATTTCTCAGATTTCACCGGAGCCGGTATATCCATTGCTTCCGCAACTACTTGACCTTCTTCGACACTTATCTGGCCCATTCCAACTCCCCAACGCTGGAAATACATGACCGCTTGAATGAAGGCTGCAAGGCCTGCAATAATCAATACAATACCGCCTAAAGTCTGGTTATGGTCACCTACCAAAGCTACGATACCTCCCAATGTAGAAGAGGCCACGCCCATGGCTCTGCGCCAAGCAGATTCAGGATCGATAGCAACCATTGCTCCACCAAACAATATGATGATCAATGCGACCAACAAAGTGCTGAAATCGAAACCTGCCCACCAAATTCCAATACAGAAGTAAATCACTCCTAACATTCCCATTCTATCGTTCCAAGCCCAATAATCGGAGCCATCCTCCGACCAACCCCACTCGGGGTACCATTGTTTCCAAGCAAAGGTTGAGAATGCAATTCCCCACATTACAAGAATCCAGCCACCATATCCAGTAACATCTTGGCCAAACACTGAGATGGTTTCCGTCATCCTCTCTACATTGGCCAAAGCGATGACATGTAACAACGGACTGAACAAGAACAAATTCCTTTCACCATTCTTGTAGGAATCATAAGTTACCCATGTTGCTGCTAGAACGGTGGAAATTCCATAGTATATGTCGAAAGACAAGAAAAGTAGAATCAATCCGCTTCCATACATATACTTCTGAATCAGTTCTCGATCTTGATTGGTAGAATGGAAGAGTAGATTTCTTGGACCATCCCGTGTGTCAACTACAGGGAAACTGAACTTGAACATCGAACCATTTCTCGCCATCAATGAGAAAAGCATGGTAACTATTCCTGATAAAAGAGTGGAATAGCCCATTACTTCGCCTCCACTCAGGCCATCAACGGTTGCATCTATTGCAGAAGGAAAAGCGATCAAATATGCCCAAGGAGCGAAAACGAATACCTCACTACGACCCGCTGCCCAGCCTAGTACGACAATAATTGTCACCATGATCAATAGAAGATATGCGTCCTCAATCAAGACTGCCTGCATAGATACCATCAGTACCAAAGCAGACCAAATGAACGATAATCTAGCATCGTGTTCAGGAGGATTTCTTCGGTCCTGAATGATTCTAACAATCATCATCATGGCTAATGCGGCGCCAAACCAACCCAATATTCTAGAGACTCTGAAGTCCAACATGTAACCATTACTTAACAACAAATCTGACAAAGCCCCTGTTCCCAATATCTGATTCAAGATCCCTCCTGGCATACCTGGATGTGTTCCCATGTACAACAGCGTGAATGGTGCGAAATAAGCCACTCCGGTCAAACTGTGTAGCCATATGTTATGGGCCACAATAGCGAACATCGTGAAGAATACCAAACCACCACTAGTATCCAAGGTTCCAATCAACAACAATCCGATTAGAGCTACCGAATCTGCATTCCTTGACATCTCTGCTTCAGTCAAACCGCGCTTCTGGAGAATTAGATGAACAGCCAATGGCCCAGCCAACAATATGGCATCAAACAAGAAACGAGACATTTCTAGAGAACCGTTGAAATCTCCATTCTCATGAAACTTGATCGACAATGGTAATGCCAAGAACCACAGTATGCTGACAGCAACTGCCCTAGAAACAGCTGTACTCTCCTTAGTGTTCAATACCGCCGAGATTAATACTGCAACTGGAAGAGCCAACAAGATGACCCAATACTTGTCAAGTAAGGCTGCGGAATCAACCGAAGCCAAAGATATGCCAAATAGAATCAGGGGGCCTATCAATGAGGCTTTGGCCAAAGGTCCCCAACTCTTAGACAACCAATCTGGATTCTCTAAATCCTGAACTTTTGGCTTAGGGACCGTGACCACTCCAGTCTTGGGGTCGAATACAGGAAGACGTCCTCCGCTTTGTAACATCCAAGCATGTAAGTGGCCAATATCCAGTTCATCCACCTTGCTGAATTTACCCAATGCGAAGTATGCTATGGCGATAAGGGCCAATACCAAATTGAATCCATCAAGTTCCGGCATTCCCTTCCAAGTAATCTCAAGACGACCAAATGCTGCCAACAGCGTTGTCAATCCCATACTGGTAAAAATCGTCAATGATGCTTCCATACGCTGCTTCAATCCCTCGACATCTCTACGAGACACTTCTGCTGCAACAATTAACAGGTATAGCGAGAAAGCCCATGGAATCAAACTATTTGCTTCAATCAGCATCGAAGGAGATACGACGACCAGCATCATGGCAATGCGGAATGTGTTGCCTGAGATTCTACCTAAACGACGTGCCCACTCGCCAATACTTAGCAAAGCCAGAGGGATGATATGGATTAAGTTCCCTTCAATGGAACCCCAAAATTGTACACCCGAAGTTCGCTCGGCGTGACTCATCCAATCAACGATAAGGAAAGCAAATGCTGCACAGCAGAATGTAGCCTGTCTAACCCAGTGCCTACTATCTGGTTTCCAAAGGAGATATGGTAGCATCAACAAAGTCACTGCCCAAGTGTACTGATTACTGGGCGAAGGAATCAGGAACAGGGCAAATGCTAGCCCTACTGGCATCCATGGAACGCGTTTCATGTTGACCGCACCAAAATATCCAATCAACAGACTGAACCATAGAATTGCAGCACCAGATAGTGAGCCTCCGGCTTCAAACTTAACTGGACCAAGATGCAATGTCAAATTGCCACCGGTCATCCATGCCATTGCGATCAAGACTGCGGTAACTAGACCCAAAGATGCACGCTCAATGACCACTTGCGCATCCTTCAATTGCGGTGAAATTGCCAACAGGCCTTGTGCAAATATGATGAATACCATCAGAGACAAGGCACTGCCACTACCATCATTGAACAACTCATAGAGTATCGGCATAAAAGAGGCGATTACAGCAACCACGGAAAACACGAGGCTACGATTGCTCTGCAATCCAATCCACATACCAAGTATACTGAGAACTACTATTGCAATCCCCAATTCATAACTGACCGTCTCATTGGACCATTCCATCCAAGTTCCTAAGCCAACTACGAGTAGAGCCAAAGGAGTCAGCGAAGCGACGAACCAAGACAGGACCCCCGTCCCAGTTTCTTTTACTTCCAAGTACCACCAACTGGCAAGCCCAAGAAGTACAGCAGCAGCACCTTGAATATAGATGGCACTGGATGCAGGCACCCACCCTTCGTCCTTAAACGGGCGAGACTCTTCAACAAGCCAAGACCAATTCAACAAACCTTCAGGATCAGCTGCAAAAGCCATTGCCCACCGTATAGTCCAGAAGACCCCGGCTGCAGCAAAGAACAGGCCCATGCCTAGAATATAGTCATGCATAACCGCTAATTCACCATGTCTTCTTCTTTGATACTCAACAGCCCAAATCATTAGTGAGGCTGTGGCAAGTCCTCCCAATCCCAACATCAAGTAACGTTCATTGGTCTCTCCCTGTGTAAATGCAATGTAAAACAGACCACCCCACAATCCAATGAATGCTACCCCGAATAACCAAAATTGGGCTAAGCGTTCAATCAATGGAATCTGACCAGAAACTGGCATCTGTACAACCTGATTCGAGGCAGGAGCTGCAAGCGATTGGTCGAGAAGAGATGCGGGTTTAGCAAGGCTGCCACTAGCAGCAGTTCTCTTTCTTGGGGTAGGTCTACGGGGAGGTGCAGGCATGTCAATCAAGTTCATGACTGACGAACAGACCTTAAATCATGAGCCGGATAGAAGCGTTCACTCAATGATTTCAGCATCATTGATAACTTTGCGGCCAAACATCAATCCTACAATAAACAGAACGAGGCCGAATACGGCACTGATTGCAGCGACTTCCATGACTCCCATTCCAGAAGATGAGAACTTAGGTGATTCTTCGACCATTTCGCCCACCAACATGACATCAACAGTTACTAAAGGTGAAGAAGACGTCCCACTGATCGCTCTAATCGATATCGAATGATTACCTTGCAATTCTATACCCGGTAAATGCTCCAAATTATGATACAGGTCAGTATGTGATAATTCAGCGCTAGACTCATGGTCATAAGAGTGTAAATTAGCCCAGTGATCTCGCAGATGATTAGAGCGCCATTGTACTGAATCAACAGCACCATTGAGTTGCAAATCGATATATTCTCCTGGAGTCAAATGAATCAAACTATCATGCGAAGTTGGAGTTGTAACATTGATACTGATATTACTGTTGAAAGAATAACTTCTCTCGGCAGCCTCCATTAGTGC
>DAWL01000141.1:0-773 GCA_002505935.1 Euryarchaeota archaeon UBA226
GCAGAGGTCAGAATATGGACGCCGTTGCGCAGCAAGGGGTTGCCAATCTGTATTGATCCGTTTGTTGCACCACCTGCCGAATTGGGAGTTGAAGAGGCGATTACTGCTTGGGATATGGTCGCAGCAGGTTTCACCGGTCTGGCAGATTATGATGTTGAAAAGGCACAGGGTAAACAAGTGAAGCCATTCATCTATGAGATTCTGGTTCATGGGGCAAAACTTGGACTCCCCTTAGACGATTTTCAGAAACTTTCCAAAGCGATTCGAGACCCTCATGCTACGTTCCTGAAGTTACTCTATCCGGAAGCGTTTGAGGCGGCTGAAGAGGACGAGGAGGAGCAAATTGAATTGCCTACATGGGATGAAGTGATGGACGAGCACGGTCTTCCTCATTACGAAGATATGCTGCCAAAAAGTACTCGTAGTGAATTGTCAAGAAGAATTGCTGCCTATAGTTCCGGAGTGAATCAACTATTGTTTGCGAATGGTACCCCATTAGATATTGATACCTTTTGCACTCCCGCTGTTGATGGTAAGATTCCCGTCAACATCCTCTACCTGAACACCATACAAGATGATGCTCAAAAACAATACATGGTGCAAGAAGTTGCTAGAGAATTGTATGATTGGATGTTAACACAACAGCCCTCGGAAGGGGAATTGAAACTATTGTTCTTCATGGACGAAGTTGCACCTTACCTACCTCCTCATCCGCGAAATCCACCTGCTAAGGATTTGATCAAATTGATTTTCAAACAGGCTAGAAAATATGG
>DAWL01000141.1:1163-5053 GCA_002505935.1 Euryarchaeota archaeon UBA226
ATGTTCATCGGACGATTCAGAGAACGTAATGACATAGACAAGGTGAAACATCTGCTCAAAGAAGGTGGCGGGGATGTTAGTTTGATTGATGAGTTACCAAAACTATCTGCTGGCCAATTTCAACTAGTAAGTCCAGATGTCAGTGATGAGCCAATACCCATTCAATGTCGCTGGTTGTATACTGATCATGGATCCCCTCTTTCAGAAGAACAGGTGGAGGAAATCACCGATGATGAAGTGCGTGAGTGGGCCTCTGGACGTAGTAGAGTAACTACGAGAGATGGAGCGGCGGCGGCTACTGCTGCAATTGGTGGAACTGGTTCGGGAACTGCAGGTAAAGGCGGCCGTGGCGGAGGAGTGGTTTCCAATGCTAGAGTGAAGAGTGTTGGGGGTATGACTGCCGCCGCACATGGTGTCGTAGATGATTCTGCATTCGAAGTCAGACTAATGGGTGGCCTTGCTGTTCTCAAAGATGGTAGAGACCCTCTCTATGTTATGCAGGCTTTGACAAATGTCGCAAGTGGTGTTGCCCTCGCATGGGCGATGGTTGCAGTATTGTTAGCTTGGCAAGACAACAACATTGAATGGTGGTGGATGGCTTTGTCATTCGTCATTACTTCTACAGTGGGATTAGTTATTGGTCTCGAAATGTTCCTCTCTCACGATGCCACTTTACAGAAGAAAATTTCGAGGTTTGCTAGATCGATTCAATACATTCTCGCTGCTTGGTTATGGACCGTTCTAGTGTGGGAAAGGAGTTCTGATAGTATCGAAATGGGATGGGGTTCCATCTTATTGGAAATGACAGTTGTCTGGGTCTCTTTGTTCATCGTTGTTGAATTGATTAACCGATTCAAACTAGGTCGTCTGGAATTCAAGCGCGGGCATTCTGCATTTTCTACTATCTCCAAGAATCTCAAGAGCATGAGTGCGATGATGACTGGTATGCAATTCAATGAGATGAAGGCGAGTAGTAAACAAGTTCTAGCCGGCATTCGCTGGGTCTTGGATTTCTGCACCCTTCTGCTTCTTGCTTCAATAGTCACTATCGGGTGGACGAGTGATGGTAATTTGTCAAGCGGGCTTGCCGATATGGGTGGAGATGCTTGGATTTTGAAGCCTGCATTGTGGTTAGGTAGTTTGTACCTGTTGATCTTCATCAGTGAAACTTGGTTAAGACTCAAGGACAAGTCTATCTCTGAATCCGAATAAGTGCAGAGGGCAGGATTTGAACCTGCGAACCGATATGGACTGGGACCTCATCCCAGCGCCTTTGACCAAGCTGGGCAACCTCTGCGTAATATTCCGCCGACTTTACACCCGTATTTCAACACCGCGAGGACTCATGGAAAGAAGACTGAGCAGCAAGTCAGGCTTGCATCCGCAGCAGAGATTTGTGAAATATCAATTATTGTCAATTCAAAGCCCCTAGAGGTTAGTTCCTGCTCAACTGTCGGGTTACCGGCAGCAACTATTGCTCGGTCTCCAAAACCAATAGCATTGACCCCTTTAACTTCTGATTCTGGAATCATTATCACTTCGGTTGTCGGCAATTCTCCAAAGGCTTCTATTGATACAGTATTTTCTGTCAATAGTAAGATGTCATCTCGCGGAGAAGAACACATGCTAGTCAAGTGGAGAACGTGTGGTGGAATATCGATGGCTCTTAGTTCGAAACCTTCTCCTTCTACGAAATCTCTGAAAGAAGAAATTCCCGCATCATCGGTTCGCTTAGATCTTCCAATGAACAGAATGTCACCTATACGAAGCACGTCACCTCCGTCCATAATCCCATGCTCCATTCTCACAATTTCTTGGAATTCTGCAAGGGTGGAAACTACAGCCTCTTGTTCACCAATTCTTGACTCATGTCCCGGTATTGGGATGAAGCATTTTTTCCCAAGTGTCACCGCTTGGTCTTCAACAAATACACAATCGGGGTGATTATCATCCGGTTCTATCTCAATGACTTCAACCCCGTGTTCCCGGAGGGTGTGTGCATAACCCGCATGTTGTTTTCTTGCCAATTCCAAATCATTTGGTCCTTCACCAAAATGGCTTGCTAATGCAGATGTGAAGGACTCCGGTATGCCTCGCACGATGGCTCTACGGCGTTCTGCCAAAGTGGTAGAGGACATATTTCTACGCTGACTGAAGTAGGCCATGAATGTGGCGATGGGCTGGAAGATGTAATCGCGTGTAGGCGGTGCATTCAACTATGGTTCGTGGGTCGGCTTGGCGATGAGTAGGCGTGGTTCTGCCTTATTGCTGGTTTCATTGATGCTGATTACCCCTCTCTCTGGGTGTTTTGGAGAAGGAGATAGCTCTCAAGAAATTACAGAGAATGACTTGAAAGTCTCGCCCTCGATTATCCCTGGTGGCGAATGGGCCACAATTACTCTAAAGGCTAGTAAAGAAATGAGTGTCTTTATTCCTTACTTTATTCAAGACCCTGGTTCTTTAAGGGCTCAAAACGGTACTGTCTTCGATTTGAAAGAAGGTGATTCGGTTTCGATGAATGCTCTATTTCCTCCTAGGAACTCAAACATTGTTCTTCTAATCGGAAATTACGGTAGAGAGAATTGGCCAATACGTGCATCAGATGTCTCTTGGGCTGCTTGGGCAAATGGTGCTACTGATGGTTCATCATCGATAATGGCGGTCGCAAACGAAGACCCTGGTGGAGAATGGAGATGGGTTGTTCATTCTAACCAGAGTGGTGGTGATGTCATAATCAAATCTCTCGAAACGGTGCGAGACCAGAGATCAGACCTAACTGATGCCGATGGCGTGGGCGCTAGTGGTGGTTGGGTAAATGGACGAGATGTATACGAATGGGTTGATTTCATCACAGATGATACTCCTTGTGCAACCTGTGGCCCTGATGGCGCAGTTGGTTATCTTGACAGGTGGATTGGTAATGCAAACCCATCATATGAACATGCTATAACTTACTTTGAAGGAGTAATGCAAGGGTATGGATTAGACCGTGTCGAAGTACATAGATTCCAATGGAATACAGCATGGGCAGTCAATATTTGTGGATACAAAGATGGTTCAGTATATCCTGATGAATGGTTAATTTTCGGAGCGCACTTTGACATCGCTCCTCCTGTTGCCTACACGCCTGGTGCTGAAATGGGCGTTCCTGGATATGGTACTAGGCATGGCGCTTATGATAATGCGGCTGGTTCAAGTATGGTATTGAGTACTGCTAAGGTTCTTGCTGAATTCGATGCAAGGAGGACAATGGTGTTCTGTTTGTGGTCTTCTGAAGAGGAAGGGTTGTGGGGTTCACGTTCTTTCGCTAATGATTTGCCTGATGGAGTTACTGTGAGTAATTATCTCAACTTAGATATGGCGGGAGTGAATTTCCCTGGAGATTATGCACTATCGGTTTACTTAGGGCCCGATGGAACTGGAGAGGTCGTAGACCAGCCAGGCATGTTCTATCTAGCGGAATGGATTGGTGCAGATGCACTCGACCTTAGCTATGAAATGGAACGTGGGGAAAAGGCTTGGTTGGAAGATGGAGAAAGTCCATTGTGGGGGGACATCTACGAAGATACGGTGGCAATTTACGAATCGCCTACGGCTAGAAGCGACCACGATTCATTTCAAAACATCGGTGTTGCAACTCTAGGGTGGAATGGATTGGTGGATGGATATCCGTGCTATCACCGTGAATGTGATACTATGGAGACCATGATTGACTATATGGATACAGATAATTCGACCGGAATAAACAATCTTGTTCACTCATGGGATATAGTAACATGGTGGGCAGTATTTGCTTTTCTTCATATGGATCAAACTCCAGTCCCTAATGAATTATTATAATCCGGCGGAATATCTATTACTGCCAATTTTTCCGAATCAGATATGGTATT
>DAWL01000141.1:5365-8355 GCA_002505935.1 Euryarchaeota archaeon UBA226
TATTCCATCCCGTGGCAAGATACCAATTCGATTGATTCTGAGCCCTGATAAGGCTATTCATTCAGTAATTGTCTTACGTCCTCAAGAACCAATTCGGGCATCCACTTTGCATCGCTCCACCATACTCGCTGCATCCCCTCTTTGTCAACCAGAACTGTTCCGGTTGAATGATCCACATCATAATCCATAGGGTGATGTCTGGCACTAGTTTGGTTGGAATTATTCTCAACGATTTCTAAACCCACACCAAAATCTTCCCATACTTCTTCCATAACTGAAATATTTTCATCAACATTATCAATAGTCAAATGTGGCCATGAAAGATTCATCCTGTCCATATATTCACGGAAAACATCTGGAGTATCCCTCCATGGATCAACAGTTATTGAAAGGATGGAAACGTTAGTACCGACTTCATCACCCAATTGTCCTTTCAACCAATTAAGGTTAGAAGAAATAATTGGGCATATATCGTAACAATTAGTGAACAGGAATGCTATGACTAGTACTTGCCCCTCTAATTCTGTAGAATTGAATGGGAAGGAATCTCCATCCAATAATTCGAAGGTGCGAAATGGGACTGGGGGGTCTATTTCTTCCCCCTTGAAAATACTCTTTGTTTCGTTTTCTGATTCAAAGCAACCGGGAAGTAGAATCGTGAAAGCTAGTATAATGCTAGCAATTTTGCGGCTTGCCATCTTCAAACATCCATTCCAATATACGGTTTGTCAATATCGAGTTGCATGACATATAGTCCTGTACTGATGCACGAAGCATATGTTATCCCATTATGGTGTTCAGCGGCCCACAAGAATGGGACCCAGCCAAAGTCGTAGTAATCCGATTCTAAAGGCGTGCCATCTTCTCCATGAGGTAGATAGAAACCTATTGTCGCTCTAGTATTCAATTCCCTTTGATCTATGCCGGATTCAGCAGCCATCAAAGTTTCAACATCAACAATCCAAATTCCTGCATGATAATGAGAAATGTAGAGGCGGCCATCCCATTCTCCACCGTAAGATTGGTCTTCTATCTCAGTTGTTGGAAACAAAGTGGAATCGATATTGTGTGGACTGAACAACAACCATTCATCATTGTTAGGATGGGCTTCACAATCCGCACCATAGCAATGATCTTCGCCCCACGGAATCTCCCAATGATTGATTAATTTCGGTTTGAATTTCATATTACCATTGTCCATGACATAATCTGTTGTATCCAACAAATACGTCAGTCCAGACCCTTCGTTTGTAGACAATGTTTCAACGGCTAAAGTTGTTAGGTGTCGCATTCCATCATACCCTAAATGGCTTGCATCAACCATGTCTGGGAATGGTTCGGCGTAGTGAATGTATGAGGCTCTGCCTCCATTTTCATTTCCAGTAGAACCGCTATCTGGTTCGCCGTCTCCATCAAAATCTGCAAAGTCCATCCACTGCCCGACTTCTGGCGCCCTCCAACGGCAAGTTAGTGGCGTCCCTTGAGTCGTTTTGCAAGTTGTTGCCATTGGTAAGTAGAGGTGGGGGGAATTGGTTGGATGTGGAACATCTGTCACATCTCCAATTCGTAAGCCCGCTTCCCAATATGCACCGTAGATGTAGGTATGTTTGTAACGTGGGTCGTCAGGGTCGTCTCCTGGCCAGAGTTGTACAGTCATATCGTGTATGTAGATCCAACCGCCGCGGGTGGTTTCCCAATTCACTTCATACTCTCCAACTTTGATTACAGTATGCCCCAAACCCGCTGCTGGAACTCCATCAAGTAATCTAGCTGCTGAACCTTGTAGGTTAAGGTGGGCAATTGTAACTCCCCCGCAGGCTTCTCCGACTGCAGCATCGCATTGATTGTAATCGGGATTTGCTACGAAAATGTACCACTCGTTATCGATCATATGAGTGTAGAGATTATGAGGCCCGCTGGGGTGGTCTGCATCATACCATGAATCAACCCAGACTGGATTTGACTTATCGGTGACGTCGTACAAATTCACGGAAACTTGAGCGGGGTCTCCCCATGCGCCAACGTTAGGATCTGTATATCCTGGATCAACTAATTGATTCTGAGTGATGAGGTATTCGTTGCCATTATATTCCAAATACTTCACATCAAGAACTTGTGTATTGGGGTCCTTGTGTGCACTCATTACGGTCGTATTTGTTGGGTCAGTTACATCCGTTATGTGGAACTCATCCCATCCTGCTTGATAGGCGTAAGTTCTGCCGTCTGGAGCGGTTGCTATCTGAACTTCTGCATTTCCTGGCGTTGTTAATGGATTGAAATCTAACAATTCAATATTGGAAGTTCCTGCTTGGTGTTGGGAAGCATTCTGATGGTTGTGCCCCTCTCCTTGGAAAAGTGGGTCTTCCGCACCATCCATTAGTGTGGATGAGGATTCGGAAAGGGAGTTGGATTCCAAAACTGCCCACAATACTCCAGACAATATTGCTCCAGCCAATAGTAGGCTGGCTATTGCTTGTCGGGTGTCCATCGAACACTTCGAAGCATCATCTTGTCTTGTATTTTATTGGGGGTTGTTGTTTCGCGAAGTTATGCAGCGGGCCGCACTCTTGTTGACTGGAGTGTTTTTCTCCTCTCTATTTTTGGTCTGTCCAGTCTATGCTCACGAACAAAAAGACTACACAATAATTCTAGGAAGTAGTGAAATTAGTCCACAAAATGCCTCTGCCTTACTGGTTGGGGACGCCGCTTTCTTCAGAATGGAGGATTCACGAGAGAACCTTTCACACAATGTAACAGTTGATATTGATCGAGATGGAGACTTCGATGAAGATGATTGGTCATCAGGTGGGCTAGTCATTTCTTGTGAAATTGATGAAAACGGGAGTAGAATCGATGATTCATGTAACAAAACTGCTCGTTTGGTGTTTAATCTGACTTCAGATGTTGGTAATTATTCCTTCATTGTCAAACTAAGTGATGGAGAAATCCGGTATGGAAATATCACCATTTCACCAGACATACATATCGAT
>DAWL01000078.1:0-724 GCA_002505935.1 Euryarchaeota archaeon UBA226
ACTAGGCACTCATTGCCAGTAGAGACAACGCAAGAGGAGTTACTGGAATTGATTGTTAGTTTGAATCAAGATGATTCAGTGCACGGTATTCTTGTACAATCTCCTTTGCCCGAGAGTATTGATGAATTGCAGGTGACCGATGCAATCGATCCGCGTAAGGATGTTGATGGATTCCACCCCGTTAATCTTGGAAAATTGGTTCAGGGGCGTAGCGATGCCTTGCTCCCTTGCACACCATCTGGAATCATTCGAATGTTGAGGTGGGCAGAGGTTGAGTTATCCGGAAAACGGGTTGTGGTGATTGGACGTAGTCGAATCGTAGGAATGCCACTATCGTTGATGTTAGCAGCGCGGGGTGTGGATGCTAGCGTTAGTGTAGTACACAGTAGGAGTGAAGATATCGAAGGGATATGTAGGACGGCGGATGTTTTGATTGCCGCCGTTGGCCGCCCATCCTTGGTTTCAGTGGATTGGGTCAAACCGGGTGCGGTGATAATCGATGTGGGGGTAAATCGAGTCGATGATGAGAATCACGAACGTGGTTGGTACCTTGCAGGAGATGTTCATCCTGAGGTTGCTAGCGTCGCCTCAAAGTTATCTCCGGTTCCTGGGGGAGTTGGGCCGATGACTATCGCATGTTTGATGGCAAATACAGTTACTGCTGCGGAAAATCTCTCAGATTAATCAGAAATCAGCCGTGCGAGGCTTGATGAAGGGATGAGGT
>DAWL01000078.1:829-3050 GCA_002505935.1 Euryarchaeota archaeon UBA226
AAATCGAGTCGATGATGAGAATCACGAACGTGGTTGGTACCTTGCAGGAGATGTTCATCCTGAGGTCGCTAGCGTCGCCTCAAAGTTATCTCCGGTTCCTGGGGGAGTTGGACCGATGACTATCGCATGTTTGATGGCAAATACAGTTACTGCTGCGGAAAATCTCTCAGTTTAATCAGAAATCAGCCGTGCGAGGCTTGATGAAGGGATGAGGTGAGTGCTCAATTATGATGCAGGGCGAGCGCCGCCATCCGATGGCTGGCCTCATCGGCCTTTGGGTAGGGGGCCTAGTCTTAGTGTTCACACTAGTGAACGTGCATTTTGCCCCTTGGCCAGGACATATGGGGCAGAAGTTCCATGGTCTTCCCTTCATTTTGGAACTTTTCTCAAGTTCTTCTTCGCAGCCAATTTGGGGCGTCAAGAATGAATACAGTATGCAGGAATGGGCTTTGTTGAGTATCTCGGCAATCGCATTCATTGTCGCATGGTGGGGCCACCGATTCCGGCCTGAGATGAGCGTTCCGGATGCTCAGAATGAAGCCAGTATGCGCGAAGCGATGGAGGCTCAGGAAATTTCAGTTTCCGCCGGAAGCGGTGATATCAACCCGACAACCGCATCGATCGTAGCAGGAATTGTTGGAGGACTTGCGAATCAGAGTCAAGAAGAAGTCTCAGGAGCTATCGGTGCTTTGTCAAAGGGCGAATTTGGAGAGCAGGCCGCTCAAATCGCTAAGGAGAACCCCAAAGTTGAGGGCCCAATCGAGATCGCTTCGGAAGATACTGACAGCATTCCTTTGCCCGATGGAGATCATTCCCAAACGAGCAGCGGCGGCTTCAATCAAGTTCCTTTACCTGAACCAGATGAATCAGGAATTGATGAATTGATAATGGATGAGGAAGAATCCAGTGAACCTGAGGTTGTGAAGCGTCAGGACATGGCTGTATTTTCATCCGGAACTCGTCCAGATGTTGCACCAGACCTGATAATCGATCAACCGATTGAATTGCCACCGGAGCCACCGGAGCCACCAGCATTACCTGATTTAGATGATTTTGATGAACCTCCTGAGGAAGAAGAGGAAGAAGAATTACCTGAGTTGCCTTCCTTGCCTAATCTGCCCGGATTGCCAAGTTTGCCTAGTCTCGATGATTGATGCCAGCAGGGCGTCGGTTTCATTGGGCAGCAACATTACGCAGGGACATGGAGGGCGCTTCACAAGTGGATTTGGAGCGCTCGGCCAAGGACCTTCTTGAATCACCAGGTGGGCAGATAATGTCTGCCATGAGGGCACATCTTCGAAGCAGAGCAATCTTGTTACTATTCCTTTTTGTAATTGGCTTCATGGTTGCATTTCCATTTACCGGAGAACTGATTTCATGGTTAGTTGAGGACTCTGGATACGTTCCATCTGGAACCGAGGTTGTGGTGCTGACTCCGGTCGAGTTATTGGCTCTAAAACTCAGAGTTTCTGCATATGTCGGGATGACATTAGGCTTGTTTCTTCTCCTTGTGGACACTTTCCACCATGGACTTTCTCACCCCGCAGTAAAGCAAAGAGTGGATGAGTCTGGAATAGAGATGCCAACCTTGGGAATGGGTTTGTTGGTAACCGTTTCTGCTTCCTTGCTCTTAGTTTTCCTTTCACAATGGTGGACTCTTTCGGTCATGGTTCCAATCGTCTTGCAGTATTTGGCAGAAGATGCAGCAGCATCGGGTTTGGATACGACATGGAGATTGTCGTCCTTCATCGGATTTATTCTCAATCTATGCTTTGCAGGGCTTGTAGCATTTCAGACTCCAGTGGTCACTTTGTTGCTATTGCGTGGTGGTGCGGTTGAACGAACTACGGTGTCCGGCCATCGTCGGCATATTTGGTTTGCAGCAGTTGTCCTTGGAGCCTTGCTATCTCCTCCGGACCCTCTCTCGATGTTACTGGTTTCTGCTCCAGTAGTAATCCTGTTTGAATTGGCAATGCTGGTAGATCGGGTTATGGGATAATCAGGCTTCTTCGGCTCCACTTCGCCTTAGAGCATCTTCTTCAGCAGCGACGCGGATTCCCTCTTCGACATCTACCCATTTCATCATGATCGTTCCTATCAGAATGATGATTAGAATGGATAGCACTCCCATTCGGTCATCCATTGCAGTTGACATCAAGAAGTAAATCCAAGGTCCGATAACGCTGGCAGCCTTTCCTATGAAACCGAAGAAACCGAAGAA
>DAWL01000078.1:3323-3714 GCA_002505935.1 Euryarchaeota archaeon UBA226
AGGTCCGATAACGCTGGCAGCCTTTCCTATGAAACCGAAGAAACCGAAGAATTCTGTAGATCGAGATTCTGGTACCATCATACCGAACATCGATCTTGCTAAGGCTTGACTTCCACCCATGACAATACCAACCATTAGACCGAGAATCATCCATTGTAGGTCTATACCAAGGCTCAGAGGTTTCCATAGGATGTTTCGCAGGGTTTCAGGCCATGAGTCGATGGACCCCTCGCCTATCTGACTAGGGTGTTCTTTACCGTAAATCATCGCTGGAGATGTCCCTTCTGAAACGGGACCATCTGCGATGAATAAGGTGAATTCAGTATTCTCTATCGCTTTAGATAAATTCACTACTTGTGCTGCACTGAGATTCAACCCGTTCTTCAGCCCC
>DAWL01000078.1:3748-6253 GCA_002505935.1 Euryarchaeota archaeon UBA226
CCGAACATCGATCTTGCTAAGGCTTGACTTCCACCCATGACAACACCTACCATTAGACCGAGAATCATCCATTGTAGGTCTATGCCAAGGCTCAGAGGTTTCCATAGGATGTTTCGCAGGGTTTCAGGCCATGAGTCGATGGAACCCTCGCCTATCTGACTGGGGTGTTCTTTACCGTAAATCATCGCAGGAGAAGTCCCATCTGAAACGGGGCCATCTGCGATGAATAAGGTGAATTCAGTATTCTCTATCGCTTTAGACAAATTCACTACTTGTGCTGCACTAAGATTCAACCCGTTCTTCAGCCCCCAAGTTTGATCCCATTCTTTGTGGGCTTCGTCATCTTCAAGATTCAACTCGTGCCCATCTTGGACCGAAACGACGTAAAGACTTGCATCTTGAATCCAATGTACGCGATAGGTGAACTCGTCTTCTTCTTCAGGCTCTAGGGCGCAGAATCCTGTTGCCATGGCAATGATTAGACACCAACCTACTAAGGACACGATTAGCGCTTTCTTTGTGGTTATCTTCTCTGCCAAACGACTGAAGGCCATCGCACTAGGTGCTGCAACGAATTGAATCATCAGGATTACAATCATGTTGGTAATCATCGATACCCCAAGCACGTCTCCTCCGAAGGCCCCAGCGATTGACAATACGGTCTGGATACCATCGTTGAACATCAGATATGCTGCGAGATAAATGACGAGCATCTTGAATCGAGTCAATTCTTTGAAAGTTTTGCGCAGTTCTCGGAAAGCCATCCCTGTGGCTTTTCTAGCATTCATTCCGGTCATCGGTTCTGGAATCTCAGGTTCTGGTACGTCTCGGAATGTATAGACAGAGAATCCCCACCACCATACTCCAACCGAGGCCAAAGATAGACGAATCATCAGGTCGCTGTTTTCAGTAGCCATCAACAGTCCAAGGTGAACCGCGAGTAGCAGCCCTCCACCGATGTATCCGTATGCAAATCCTCGGCTACTGATGTCATCCATCAGTTCATCGTCTCCCATGTATGGAAGCAGAGCATTGTAAAACACATTAGCACCAGCAAATCCGACATTGGCAATGAAGAAACATAGTAACAGGAAAAGCCAATCATAGTCATCAAAGAATGCTGAAAACAACATCAGAAATGTAGCGCCAGCGCCAGCGTAGGTGTATATCTTGAGCAGTTTCATTTTGATTTCCATACGATCAGCGATTACTCCGAGAACAGGTGAAGAGAGTGCCACCAGTAGGGTAGAGAATCCCACAACGAAGGCCCACATTCCTGAAGCGCTGAAGTTGGAGAAGAACGAATCTGGATTATTTTTCAAGAAGACATTGGTCAGAGCAATTGCATAAATCGGTAGAATTGCCACCGTGATACTGGTTGAGAATGCCGAGTTGGCCCAATCGTACATACACCATCCACGAATCTTCTTTTTTTGGTCATCTGGCAGATTTTTCATCCGCTCTTTAATGCTGACTTCGGTAACGGTATCAGACATGTCGCTCAGTCGGCAAGTTCCGGTTCAACACATCATGCTTGCGTATGTTGTCCGGCTTGAGGTTCAAAAGTGGAACCAGTCATCGCTCGCCGAGTTCGATGAGTTGGCAGCAACCGGTCGAGAATAGCATCGCCTCTCTTAGAGAGGGCATCGAACGCTTCGATGGGATTGAATTCGATTTAAGATTGACTTGCGATAATGAGTTGGTTCTACACCATGATCGGAACCCTGCGGTATCCGCTGAAAAGAAGGGAGAACTCCCAAGATACGTTGAAGATTGTACCTTGGATGAGATTTGTGAACAAGGTTTCGACTCTTTTGAGAGTTTGATGGAAAACAAGGCCTTCATGCGCCACTGGTTGGAGGAAGCAAGATTCGTATGTCTTGAGTTGAAGATTCCACATCCTCGCTCAAAGGCTGGCGGGGGTTGGTTAGCCGGATCAAAACGAGTTGAACATTTGCGTAGGATGATGTCTATGTGCATCGATTCATTGAAAGATGCTGAGGTGAATCCTAACAATGCAGTATTCTATTCATTTCACAGTGCCTTGCCACGTGTGAACAAATCACTTGGCAGCGATTGGAATGCGGTGACATTACGGCCAGTTGTTCCACCATTCGGTTCAAGCAATGTGCAACGTCTGTATACTCTCCCCCAGTTCCTCTTCAATCCACTGAAGAGACTGATACGCCGCCAACGCCAGGCAGGTGCAGCATTGTTACCTGTCGCTTTGGAATATCTAGATGGATGGACTAGGCATCTGCCATTGGGAAGGTCTGGCGCACTGGAAGGCAAGGGTCTGCAAAACTTCAACCGCTTCAGAGGCGGCGACCCAGTTGTTGTTTGGCAAGTAGAAGATAGAATCGAGAATTTATTGTTGGAAGCAGGAATGAGCCCGTTGACCGACAATGCTAATCCGAATTGCACTCAATGGCAAGATGGGACAAAGCGCCGTTTTCGTGCTGCAACTTTGGATGCCGAAGGTATACCATGGAACGAGATGAGCAA
>DAWL01000018.1 GCA_002505935.1 Euryarchaeota archaeon UBA226
AATCTATGATGACATGATGAAGCGCGCTGAAGCCCTCCAAAGAATGTGTGACAGAGGGCTGACTCACTATGATGATGTCTTCGACCTGCTAGGTGTGTATTACATGCGTGGTTGGGATGCATTCTCCGAGAGTATCGATACATGGGTGCCTATCGAACAAGACTGAAGGTGGAATGAACGATGAAGCGGATGGCGCTGTGGCAAATTGCCATCCGTAGACTCGAAATGCCAGTTTCGAGGTTTCTTCTCTTATATGTCGGCGGAGCCGCTTTGGCAGGTTTATTGACAGCAATGGTATTGGTATTATTGACACCGAATCTGTTCTCGGGACTCATTGGAATTACACTAATTATCATCTTACCTGTGGTTTCTGCTATCGCAGCAGCGTACTTTCCTTTACTTGAGGTTCAAAGAGCTGCCATCCAGATAGAAAAAGAGATGCATATGTTCATAACAAGAATGGGAATTCTATCTCTTGGTGAAATCGGTGCTCAGAGTATCTTCGATATTTTGAGGCAGATGACTGATTATGGAGAGTTAGCATCTGAGGTCAAGAGGATAGAGATTCTCGTAGACAAATGGCACACCAGTCTCCCTGAAGCTGCCAGAATTGTTGGTCAACAGAGCCCTAGTCCACTATGGTCCGATTTCCTTGATAGAATGGCATTTAGTATCGAGGCCGGTCAAAGAATAGACGAATTCATGAGGGCTGAGCAAGAAACAATTGCTGAGCAATACCATACATTGTACGATACTAGATTGGAAAAGGTAGATTCTCTGAAGGAAATTTATGTTGCGCTAGTTTCTGCTGGTCTATTCGCTCTGGTTATCGCCGGAATTCATCTTGTGCTCTTTGAAACAGGGACTCCAGGTGGTGACCTAATTACTATCTTAACTAGGATGCGATGGTTATTGTTGGCATCATTACTATTTGTCATTCTACAAATTGGAGCATACTTTGCTTTCAGAGCGACTATACCGGATGAAATGACTTTTGCTAGAGACGAAATGATTACTCCATATAGGAAGTTGTTCACACAGAGTTGGATACTTGCTGGCTCAATTAGTGCCATATTGTTGGTCGTTACAGCATTTCTCTCTTTCATCTATATCGATACGTTGGTTACTCAGTGGGATCGCTATGGCCTGATTCTCATTGCGGTACCTTTCACTCCAATGTTGATTCCAGCATTTCTTGAACGTAGAGAGGAAGTTCAAGTTGGGCGTAGAGACGAGTCCTATCCGGGATTTATTCGTGCTTTGGGGGGAACTGCTCAGGCGAGGTCGGCCGAGCCTTCAGCAACAATCAAGGCACTACGTGGAATCGATTTCGGCCTATTGGATTCACCAATCGAAAGATTAGAGAAGCGCTTGTCAACTAGAATTGATTCTGAAAGAGCATGGGACTATTTCTCTTCTGAGACCAATTCAGATATGATTACTAGATACAACCGGATATACATCGAAGGAGCTCAATCCAGCGGTTTGCCTGCTGATACGGCGGACTTGGTAAGCAAGTCTACAACAAGTAATCTCTCATTGAGGCGCCGTCGTTCACTCTCAGCAGGAACCATGTGGGGTACCGCTCTCGGCCTTCTAGTTGCAACAGTTGCCAGTCTGAATGTTACCATCTCCATTGTTCTACAACTCGGCGGAACGATTTCTGGTGTTGCCTCTGGATTCGCAAGCGTGGACGTCGGGGCCATCGCAGACTCAAGCGCAGGATTTGGATTGCCTGCGCTTGAGAATAATGCGGTTATCGATGAGAATATCAGAGCGTTCAAGATAACAATATCTATTCTGATTCTGTTGAAGGTTTCTATTCTTGGCGCCATTGCAACTAGATTGAGAGGGGGAGGAAGAACCTCTGCTGTGGGCCAGATGGTACAAATGGTTTGGATTGCAGGAATTACCAGTCTGATTACTGCAATAATAATGGATGCCTCTATGGGAATGTTCACGTTGGAGACTTGATTAACTCTCTTCTTTGATACGTTTCTTACTTGCTGCCCAAGAGCAAATAGGACAATTCACAAGGTTGTGATTGCGCGCAGGGCAGTATTCTCTTCCGAAGAATATGATCTGCAAATGACGACGATGCCATTCCTCCTTTGGAAACAGTGATTTCAGATTCTTCTCGGTCTCAACCACGTTTCTCGCTTTTGATAATCCCCAACGAGAAGCCAAACGATGAATGTGCGTATCTACGGGAAATGCCGGTACCCCGAATGATTGCACCATGACTACTGAAGCGGTCTTGTGCCCTACTCCTGCTAGATTTTCTAATGCTTCGATATCGCAAGGAACCTCACCGCCGTGTCTATCGATTAGTTGCTGTGCCATCAGGTGAATATTCCGCGCTTTAGTGGGAGCAAGACCGATTTCTCTGATGATTTCCTGAATTTCTGCGACTTCGAGTGTGACCATCTTTTGTGGGCTACTCGCTCTTGCAAATAGTGCAGGTGTTATTTGGTTCACTTTCTTATCAGTTGATTGAGCGGATAGGAGAACTGCAACTAACAGAGTATACGAATCCTGATGGTCAAGAGGGATTGGGGTTTCAGGGTACAGTTCGTCGAGAATTTTTGAGATTCTCTGGGCTTTTTCGATTCTGCGCACGTGCATCCCAACTCAGATTTCTGCATTGATAGCGTATTCCGCTCCTGTCTTCCAGCCGAACCATATTCCGAGAATCATCCCGAGAATGGGGATTGCATTACATGGCAGCCATACGGCTACATCCATGTTTTCTTTTGAGGAACCCATCATCCACCACGTAAACAACCCAAGAAAGACCGCTGGAATAAGGGCCATTACTCCGAACAACAGAGCGCGGAAGGTGCGCATGAAGAAAGCGCCGAGGTTCAATGCGATAATCTTGCCTTCATACGCCTAAGGATTGCGCGACATCATCAGCGTTCTTACTGTTGAGAACATCATTAGGTCCTAACCACCCTTTGCGGGCCACATCTACGCCGTATCGAATATCACCTAAGCCTCTGAGGTCGTGCGCATCAGGATTAATGGAAACTGGAACTCCTAGTTCCTTAGCGCGTTTACACAACCTCCAATCTAGGTCTAAGCGATAGGGTGAAGCATTCAATTCAATCATCTTACCTGCTCCATCTTCATTCATCTCAGAGATTGCATTCAGAACTTGTTGCAAATCCACTTCATAGCCATCCCTTCCCTGCAGAATTCTACCGGTGGG
>DAWL01000190.1 GCA_002505935.1 Euryarchaeota archaeon UBA226
CCCTGCAAGTCGGCCAAGGCCCCATTTCTCTTTTCTTGAATCCAGAAATATCCAGCGAGTGCAATCATCGCAGCCCCGCTCGAACCAAATAATGTGGTCAGAGGGCCTTTGAGTTCGCCCCACATTCCAAACATCATGAACAACTGGGTTAATCCCAGTAATAACCAGATGAGCGAACCGTTATTCTTCATCTCTATCAGCACGCCCAATCGTCGCTGTCATATGAGGTTGATGCCGGATAGTTCGCTTGGGTTTTGTTCAAGTGCTCTATGTCAAGTCTCGCGCCATGGTGGCGGTCCGCTACGGTAGCGCCGGCAATCCAATTGCCCATTCGCTATCACCGGTGTTGGCGCGATTGGTAATGGCACATATCGCTGGAGAGGGTGATGGTAAGAAGAGCGCAGACATGCAGATGAAGCGCGTGATGATAATTCCCGCTTCAAAAGTTGAGGATGCATTGGCTTGGGCGTATGTCGATACTTTACCCAACCCCGTAGATTGGCAATTGACCGGAGCGGCGATAGATCGTTTCGCTACAACTTATCGATTAGACAAAGCCATCGAAGAGGCTACAGCAGAGGTATTAGAGTGCCCTCCCGAATTGGCACAGAAAGGTGAAATCCCACATCTCCCGGTAGGGCCTGATGGCATTCCTGGCTCTCCTGAAGAGGTCTGGCTTTCCTTGACTTCGCCGTTGAAACACCAACTTGGTTCTGCCTCTTTACGTAGAGTAGATGATTCCAAGGGTATCGAGAGCATCAATTCCTTGCGTTGGAACAACCGCGAATGGTGGGCTGCATCTACTGATGGTCCAGGTTTGGTATTAGTTGCTGAGCACATAGGCATCAACATGGAGGACTCTCCGGTTCTCGACATGCGCGGTGGAGGAGGTGCTGCGCGCAGCGTTGCTTGGGCTTGGTCGGCAGAAGGTGGTCGTCTGCGTTGGTTGGGAGGGCGCAGAGAATTGCGAGAGGATGGCCCATGGGAGGCATCGGTAGTGGATGAGGATGTAACTCCTGCTTTGACCGTTGATTTTGAGGATCAAGGTCTTGAGGTTGAAGGTTTGCTCATGAATGCTAAATATGCTCCAATGACTGGCAATTATGCTGCCAGAATAGAGAAATTAGCAGATATTGAGAGTTCAATTGATGGAAGGTGGATGCTCGCTGCACAGCACTTGATTTCGTGGTCTACATTGTGGAGGCCGGATATTCCACATGAACTTCCAGATCTAGGCCTGTTGCTAGCTAGATTGGCCCATGTTGAAGCATCATTCGAGTGACCGCGGAAGCGTTTCATTCAAATCATTGGGTTTTCAGGAAGTAGCATGGGAAGGCCTGCATTGATTCTGTCGCTAATGTTGGTTCTACCCACATTGGCCGTTGTTGCTGCAGAGGACGCCACATTCTCAGAAACTCATGATGCTGGCACGTTTGAGATTGGATACATGAATGTCGAAGCGAAGAAGGCTGACGGCAGTGGTGAATTCTGGTCCTCCGTTTTGTACTATCCAGCAGAAAATGAGAGTGGCCAAGAAGTTGCTGTCAACGCAAGCGGCGCCCCCTTCCCGGTATTATTCTTCTACGTGGACGATGGTGAAGCGACTGATATCTACACTTGGATTGTTGGTATTGTCAAGGCCGGATATTGTGTTGCAATTTTGCCAGATGAATGGGAACGTGGTGACTCGGAGAGTTTGGTTTCAGATTTGGAAGTCCTGATTTCGGGTATTGCAGAATTCAACGCCAATGGTAGTGATGACGAGTTTCCGGCCAATTTGAATGGTTCAATAGATGTAGATCATTGGGGGGTAGCGGGGCATGGAACTGGAGCAATGAATGCAGCCTTGGTGTACAATCAATGGTCCGTACATAGCAGCAAGGCCAGTATTGTGGCTCCAATGTCGTTGTTCACACTTGGAATCGACATTTCTGGTGCTGACCTTGCAGACATTAGCAGTGGTCAAATTGCAGACCCCAAACTTGCATTATTCATCACGGGAACAGCCGATCAAATCGCACCGTCTTCAGAACATCTAGACAGGGTCATTGAAGTCTGGCAGGGAGGGTGGCATAGGATGGCTCCCACTGGAGCAAATCATATTCGCTATCAAGACGAGCAGGGATGGTTGGAATCACTACAGGATGGTTCAGGTAATAGAAGTGAGAGCCAACAACAGGAATATGCTACTGCCCATATCATTCCTTACCTTGACTTAATTCTAAAAGGCGATCACACTAGTTGGTATAATGCAACCAATAGAGAAAACAATCCTTCACAGATTCAAGATCTTGATGCTTATTTGGACGAGAATCTGAATCATTCTACAATGCTGAAAATTCTTTCATCAAGTTCTCCTTCTGAAGAGATTCAATTGAATCAAAGTGTGAATCTAAGTTTCAATCTCAGTCATCGGGATGGTTCTGAACTCGGCAATGGTAGTAGAGAAGCATGGTGCTTACATTGGGATGGTACACTAATTTCTGGAACATTTGCAAATGGTTCGGATACTGCCTCTTGTTCGGTGGATTCTAATTCTTTAGCGCCGGGACAACAGCAAATCATTCTCTACGCTACTTGGGATGGCATGATGGCTTCGAATGAATTTACATTGATCCGCGGAAACACTCCTTTGGTGGTCATCGAACCTACGCCCATGTTATTCTTCGATCAACATTCTTCATTGCAGATTCTGCCGGAATCTTTTGCTTTTGACCCCGATGGAATCGATCTATTCTTCGTTAATGCTACATTGAATGGTAATGGTTCAGATAATATTAGCATTCAGAATAATGGAAATAATTTGACATTGGTTCATACTGGAGAGCCTGAGTGGCAAGGTACATTGGCCATTGATATGTGGATTTCAGAAACCTCTCCCGACCCCGAATCGATCAATGTCAGTACCGTGGTAACTTTGCTTGCAGTGGATGATTCCGTAATTCAGACCTCAACGATTCCACAGCAGCGATTCGATGAAGATAGTGCGGGTTTGTCATTGGATATTTCTCAATGGTTTGAGGACCCGGAGAATGGAACTTTGGTTGCTTCAGGATATACCAATGAAGCAAATCTAAGCGTAGAGTGGATTGATGGTCTTCTTTATCTTCAGTCTGCAGAGAATTGGTCTGGTGCAGCAATAGTTAATCTCACAGTCAGCGATGGCAATACTTCAGCGGTCTCGGTTGAGTTCCCAGTTGCAGTGCAGGCCTTACCTGACCCTCCAGTCTTTGTTATGGAAGATATAGTAATGGAGGAGGATGAGAGTGTTCAGATTCCCCTCTCAAGTATTGCATTTGATTCGGACGGGGACGAACTAGAATACCAAGTCTCAATAGAAGATTGCCAATCAAGTCCTGTACTGGTTCAGGTTCAGGGTTCTTTCTTGACATTGTCAGGACAGGAGAATTGGTATGGCCTTGATTCCTGCTGGAAGTTGACGGTTAGTGATGCACAGAATAGTATCAACAAAACACTGGAGTTGAATGTCACTTCCGTAGATGATGCGCCGACTGTTGCATGGCATGACCCTGAGGTTAGGGAGGATGGAAACATCAGCCTTGGCTTCACTTTCTTCGATGAAGATCAGCCTTCAGAACACATTCTGTACGTCGCTTGGAGGCTGGAGGAATGGACGCGTCCTGCTTCAGCTGCCTGTTTGGAATGGAGCGATGGTGCCTTGGCGTGCACTGTTCTACTCCAACCCGTTTTGACCTCTCAGGGAGATAATCCTCTTTGGTTAAAGATTGAGAGTCAAGGAGTCAGTACGAGTGTTCAACAATTGTCTTTCAGCCTAGATGATTCAACAGTTGATAACACCTCTACAGAAGCAGATGAAACAGTTTCCATGTTTGATGATGTCAAATTGCAAATCGCTGCTGCAGCCGTGGTTTTCATCATCATTATTGCGTTCATCGGAAATCTCCGTCGCAGCCAACAGACCATAATTGAGGAGGTCTCTATACCGGTCTCAGATGTGGTTGCAGAAGAGGTAATTGAGGTCGTGGAAGAGAAACCACGCGGTTTGCTGGATTTGGCTAGAAACAGGTAATGCTCATAGCGGGATATTTCCATGCTTACGGGGCGGGCTCCACTGACGTTTCGATTTTAGTAGCCTCAAGGCGCGAATAAGTCGGAGCCTAGTCTCACTAGGCTCAATGACATCATCTAACCAGCCGTTGCGGGCTGCAACATATGGGTCTCCGAACTTACGCTTGTACTCGTTAATCAAATCCTGTCTGACATCTTCTCTCTGATCTTCAGATGCTGCGGCAATCTCTCTTCGGTGGATGATATTTACCGCACCTTCTGCACCCATCACAGCAAGTTCGGCAGTAGGCCAAGCGACGTTGTAATCTGCGCGCAGATGCTTACAAGCCATTGCTAGATATGC
>DAWL01000171.1 GCA_002505935.1 Euryarchaeota archaeon UBA226
AGGGCATCTATTGCTTCTTGGCTGTCTTCCGGAGCGGCGAATTCCCCTTCTTCAATATCGTCAACCGCTTTCTTGATCTTCTTTCTGAATCGATCGAATAGGCCCATAATTCCACCTCAATCATCCATAGTCAATTCACCGCCAAATCCTCGACGGGGGCGGCGTGAAGGGGTGCTCTTTGTAGGTTCGGAGGGCTCTGCGGCCTCTGGAGTTGTTGTGTTTTCAACCTCCTTCTCCAATGAAGAAGTGAGTTCCTTCACCTTTTGTTCGGTCGAAATATACTGTTCTGTTAATTCATTGATTACCGATTGAAGATCGTCTTGTCTTCGAGACATTATTTCCGCTGCTGATTCCAGAGTCCTTTCTGCGAATACATTTGAGCCGAGGTCTACAACCACCTTCTTCTGATTTGCAATTGGGAGGTGTACTCCGGCTCCCAATGGTATCATTGAGTCGGAAGATGAAATCAATGCTTTCAGAGACTCTTCGGTTTCTGAATGTTCTTTGGATACTGATTCAAGTTGAGATAATTGTTGTTCAACTTGTCCAAGTCTTTGACGGTTCATCTCAATCAAGCGGGCTATGCGCTGTAATTCTGCCCTATCACTCATGTTGAACGCACACCCGTAAAAGAGAGGGCGTCATCAACCCACCGAAAGTTCACTCCTCTTCTGATGAAGTATTTCCGGATGCGGCAATTTGCTCACGGAAATGGTGTATGACATGTGGGTCTTGAGATGAAGATGGCTTGATCTTCTTACAGGATTCGATAGTTATCTGGCGCCTGTTAATACGATGCCTACTACCAAGAATGGAATAAATTCGGTGTTTGGCATCATCTTCATTGGATGCTACAACGTCTTGCGAAAATTTCTGTGTTTGCTTGCCGAACGGGGCGTTTCCTTCGATACGATAAGCCTGCATAGCGCCGGCGACCTGCAAATCCCCCTTAAACGCGCTGGCGCGTTAGAATTGTAGCGTATTGGCGATGCGTTGACGTGTGATGGGTGCTTCGGATAGGGTTGTGCTTAGTTCTTCCAAGGCCTTCGCGGCGGTGTTGCTGATTCTACTGATGCCTATTGGAAATGCTGCTGACTTTACAGAAAACATTGACTTGAATGCTAGGGAAGTAATAGTTACCTCGGATGAAATTTGGTCGGTAGATGATTGGAATGGGTTGCGAGAGAGGGGGTTGACTCCTTTGCGGCAGTTGGACCCATACACCATATTAGCTTGGGGCACTGTTGGAAATGATGCTGGTCCGGCAGAATGGCGTCCGGGATTGGAAAAAATATACCCTGAAGGAGAGACTCGAATTCTATTGGAGCCGAGGCTTCCGTTCGAGGGGGTTTCTTTTGTGCTTACAGAACTAGAACGGTTTGGGTTTGTCATCGAATTGGAATCCATGCCACAAAGCGGGTCTGCGATACCTGCTAAAATTGTGGTCGAATGGGGGGGTCAATCACTTGAGCAGGTTTTACGCATTCCTGGAATTCTTTGGGTCGAACCCGTTCTAGATACTTCGGCGAGAAATGACATCGCTGCCGGATTGATGACTTCTGGCATAAGTGATTCTAGAGAAATTTGGGATTTAGGTTTGAATGGTTCAGGGGTTATCATTGCTTTTGCCGACTCTGGGCTCGATCGGGACCATGCTTGTTTCAGACACGGAGGTAATGACACGAACATTACAGGGATACCCGGACTAGAACATAGGAAAATCATATCATTGAATGAAACTCTAGATGATTGGGATACTCTATCTCATCAAGATGGGGGGCATGGAACACATATCGGAGGGACCCTGGGTTGTTGGTTTGATAATGCGACTTCAGCAGTAGAAGGAACTTCTTTGAGTCATGGTTCAAAACTAGTAGTTCAAGATATTGTAAATGAAGAGGGGTGGGTCCCGCCTGATGTGGATTGGTTGCTTTGGGAAGCATTACGAAATGGTGCTGTAATTCACTCCGATTCATGGGGCGATGATACGGTTGAATATACTGCTCGAACATATGATTTCGATGCGTGGTCAAATGAAGTTCCATGGTCGGTGGCGTTTATCGCGCCCGGGAATAACCGGGGGCAAATTATGGAGCCGGCAAACGCGCGTTCGGTGGTGGCCGTTAGTGTAACTACCAAAACTGAGGCCCATGGTATCTGGGAATTTTCATCGGTTGGAGAAACGCATGACGGTCGTAGAGGTATCCACATTACTGCGCCGGGTGTGTCAATTGTTTCTGCTGCTGCCGATAGTGGACACGAGTCGTGGAATAATGGTACAAGAACGAGTACTGGTTCTTCAATGGCCACGCCTGCGGCAGCATCTTTCACGGCCATAATTCAACAGATGATTGAGGAAGGTTGGATTGGGCAAGGGAACCATACCCCGAGTGGGGCAATGTTGAGATCTGTCATTGCTTTGGCTGCTGAACCTATGCCTGGATTGCAGCATGAAAGAGGAGAAACTGGCGCGGGCCCCGATAATGTTCAAGGATGGGGGCGTGCAAATCTATCTAGGCTAATAGACTTAGAAAATCCAACAAATAATGATATTTGGTTATGGGATTCTTTTGCCATGGATAATTGGCAAGAATTGGTACAAAATAGAACATACAATTCTACAGTTGATGAGAGGCCATTGCAAAGGATTGAGTCGATTCCATGGAATGGTGATGGGGCCATGGGTCCGTTTCTTGCGAGTGGTGAAGCCGCCTCTTGGACGTTGAATAGGAGTGGTGGTGATCTTGATGTTCGTCTTTCATGGTCGCCAAGGCCTGAGCCAGCACAAATCGATGATTTGCAGTTGATAGTTGAAACCCCAGCAGGAAAAATCGCATATGGGGATGTGTTCGACGAAGATGGATATTCTACACTGTTTGATGAATGGGTGGAATTAACACCTCGGAATGAAACTACTGTTGGAATAAAAATCCCCGCAACTGAGCTGGATGGAGCCGAATGGGTAAATGTGAGTGTAAATGCTAGATTTGTGAATATTGGAAATCACTCTGGTATGCTTGGTTTAAACGGTGATCGGGTTGGGTTTGGCCTTGCGATTAAAGGGGTTGATGGAATTAGAGAAGATATCTTTGACAGTGATGGTGATGGAGTGGAGGATGCGGTTGATGCATTTCCTGACGACCCAACCGAATCTGAAGATACTGATGGAGATGGGGTTGGCGACAATTCTGATCAATGTGCGGGCTTTGATGATCTAATTGATGTTGATGAAGATAATATTCCTGATGCTTGTGACTCAATGGTGGATCGTGATGGCGATGGAATAGATGATGAAGATGATGATTTTCCAGATGATGTTACAGAGGCTAATGATTCCGATGGCGATGGTATTGGAGATAACTCTGATTTGTGTTCGGGTTTTGATGATTTAATTGATATTGATGAAGATGGTTTGCCAGATGGTTGTGATCAATTAATCGATAGTGATGGAGACGGTGTTGGTGACGATGAAGAAATGCAATGTTCAAGCGA
>DAWL01000066.1 GCA_002505935.1 Euryarchaeota archaeon UBA226
AGAACCGCCTTGTATCCTGCAAGATTGTCTTGACTGGAATTGACATCCATTGCCTGAGCACGGGATAAGCGGCGAGGAATCATGTCCATGCTGAACAGCGTAATACCTGCCGACAAAGCCGCTTTTACACTGTCGTGGTCCCTGAAGGGGTCACTGACGCAAGCCAACATCTGACCCTTCTTCATTTTCGAAACATCAGGCATACGAATCGAGATGATGATATCACAAGACATGATTTCTTCACGCGATGCAATACTTGCTCCTGCAGCAACATATTCTTCGTCTGAATATCGAGCTTGGGCACCCGCACCAGATTCGACGAGAACCTCAAATCCTGCCTTTGCTAATTTCTTCATCGAACTAGGCACAATAGCCACGCGATTTTCAGATTCCGGCTCAACAGGTACTCCCAAGCGCATTGACTCACATCCATTTGTCGAGAAGGAAGGTACTCAACAAGCGATGGGACCTGAAGTCAGTTCTTCAATGCCACGGCCAAGAAGAGTCCGTGATTCTGCCACCAACGTGCTTATGGGCTCAACATATGTGGGCCATGTGAGTGTGAAGTGATGACCTCTGGACGCAGCAAGATAGCAGTGATTGGCGCAGGCAATGTTGGAGCAACATGTGCCTTCGTTTTGGCCCAAATGAAACTCGGAGACATTGTCATGTTAGATATTTTCGAAGGCTTCGCCAAAGGTAAGGCTCTCGATATGAGTCAAGATGCACAGGTATTGAATTACGACGGAAATATAACCGGAACCGCTGATTACGCAGATATCGCTGGAGCAGACGTAGTAGTCGTTACCAGCGGATTCCCTAGGCAACCAGGAATGAGCAGAGAAGACCTCATTGGTAAGAACGCTGAGATCATCACTCAAGTTGGTACAGGAATCAAGGAACATGCGCCCGATTCGATAATCGTCATGGTGACTAATCCGCTCGATCTAATGACCTATCACATGCAGAAGATAACTGGATTCCCAACTCATCGCGTTGTTGGTCAAGCAGGTATCCTTGACAGCGCTCGAATGACCCACTTCATCGCTGATGCGGTAGGTTGTAGCGAGGAAGATGTGCAAGCAATGGTTCTTGGAGGCCATGGAGATACCATGGTTCCTCTTCCTAGATATACCACAGTAGGCGGAATTTCAGTCGATCAGTTACTCGATGAAGAAACCATAGCCGCAATCTGTGAAAGAACTGCCAAAGGTGGTGGAGAAATTGTCAAACTTCTCGAAAGAGGTAGTGCATTCTATGCTCCAGGAAGTGCAGCAGCGATAATGGCTGAAGCAATTGTCCAAGATCGCAAGAGATTGATCCCCGCAAGCGCATATCTCACAGGGCAATACGGATTGGATGAAGTCTACATTGGAGTGCCCATCATCTTAGGTTCCAATGGTGTGGAGAAAATCATCGAGTTGGAATTGACAGAAGGTGAGTTATCCAGCCTACAAGGTTCGGGTAATTTCTACAAGCAACAACTCAGTGAATTGCTCGGCTATTGATTAGGCAATACTCCACTTTGATTGGCAGGCAATGCACGATCGATCATCCTGACTTTACCAAGTCGCTGCCATTCAGCCGTCTGCCATGCTTCATATTCCTCTATACTTGAACATTGGAGAGCTGGGTTGTTCTGACGATTCCATTCAAGAGTTCTCGGTTCGGCACCTGGCGGTTCATGACCGGACATGATTAACACATCTCCACTGAACCGATTCAAGACCGTAAGCGAGTTCCAATGTGCAAGTAAATCACCACCGGGAAGGTCATCTCTCCCTACTCCACCATCTCCATTGAACAGGAAATCGCCCGTCAAGATCTGCCCTGAGAACTCCACAATCATACTGTCAGCAGTATGTCCTGGTGCGGCATGGAAAGAGAAAGTAATCGAGCCCATGTCAAGTTTCTCTTCATCGGCAACATGCTGAGTGACTCCGTATGTCGAGGCGCCTTCCAACATGATGAACTGACAACCAGTACGCTCAGCAAGTAACCATCCCGCACTGATGTGGTCAGCATGCGTGTGGGTCCCAATAACCAGCTCTAATTCAAGACCCCGAATACTCAGAAGTGACAAATTGGTTTCGAGATTTTCCCAAATCGGGTCGATTAACGCAGCCTTGGAAGATTCCGGGCAAGATACCAGATAAGTGCGGGCCCAGCCCTCTTGATTCAACTGCTCGACCTGCATGTACTACGACTAGAGCAGATACTTGTCATTCTTCCGCCAATATTGCGAGAGTTCATAGAGGGTCGGCGCGACTCCGTACTTGGCGGCGTGGAAATGGTTGACTATACGGGCATGGTAGTAGCACTAATCGGGTCATTATTGGCATTCATCATTGGATGGTATTTAGCTAGGCAAGGAAATAATGGCGAGTTTAATGAAGACCGATTGAAATTGCTCCTCAAAGAATCGAATTCCGATTCTGAGGCTGCACTTAGGGGAGAATTAAGGGACATGAACAGCGAAGCAAGAGAAACAATCATTCAGGCTGTAGAAGGCCTTGGTAGTGCTCAACAAGAGCACCTTGTCAATGTCAACAAAGGCCTGAAAGATCTGCAGGAGTCAAACAGCAAGAGTATCACAAACCTTCAGGAATCAAACGAAAAGAAACTCGAAGAAATGCGTAGCACAGTTGATGAGAAGTTGCAAACCACTCTAGAGAAGCGGATTGGTGAATCATTCAAACTGGTCAGTGACAGACTGGAAGCGGTACAACGCGGATTGGGTGAGATGCAGGCATTGGCAACAGATACTGCAGACTTGAAGAAAGTCTTGGCCAATGTGTCGACGCGCGGGGCGCTGGGAGAAATCCAGGCAGAACAGATTCTGCAAAGTATACTCGCTCCCAATCAATATGACAAGAACGTCAAAACACATCCTGCTTGCAAAGGACAGGTTGAGTTCGCCATCAAACTTCCAGGTGCTGATGGAGATATTGAGAATCCAGTTTGGTTACCAATTGACTGCAAATTTCCAAAAGAAGATTATGAGCGGTTACTAGATGCTTATGAGGGAGGAGATAAGAAAGTCATTGAAAAGGCATATTCAACGTTTGAGTCAAATGTTACCAACAAGGCAAAGACGATCAGAAAGGAGTATGTGTCGGCGCCACACACCACCGATTTTGCAGTGATGTTCCTACCTACTGAGGGGCTCTATGCAGATGTTGTAAGAAGAGCAGGATTGTTTGAAAAGCTTCAGCGTGATCATCAGATTGTAGTAACTGGTCCATCTACACTGGCAGCATTTGTGAACAGCCTTCAAATGGGCTTTAGAACACTAGCATTGGAAGCATCGGCAAGCGAGGTGTGGAATGTCTTAGGCGCTGTAAAAACTGAGTTTGTCAAATTTGGCGGAATGATGGAGACATTGCACAGACAACTCAATACTGCTGCAAACACGATTGGAGGAGATGGCGATTCAGTTCAACGTCGGCTCAGGGCCATGGAACGCAAGTTGAAGGACGTTGAGTCCCTGCCATTACCAAATCAAACCAATTTGTTAGAACTTGATTCTGATGAATCGCAGGATTGATGCAAGATGACCAGCAGGCCATGCTGTGGAATACCTACATCTGGAGCACGACGGCAAATTGTTGTTGGTCGATGAGCATGGAATTGGCCCTGTGATTCCCAAGCCTGGAAGAGACTCGTGTGAACAGGGTTGGTTGATGCGCCTTCCTTATCCAGAAGAAGTAAGGAGCATGGGTATTGAATGGAGTGAAAAGCGTCGCAACTCCTTACATTGGGGCAAAGAGAGTGCTACAGTAATTCATGGAGTTCCACATATTGATTGGCCTGAAAGTTGGGCGTGGAAAGATGCTGTGATAGGTGATTCAGCAGTACATCCAGCTGCAAGGGAATCGGTGTATCGAAGTATACATCGTCTAGTCTCAAAAGTCATGATCATCGATGAAGATTCTAATGTTGTTATGGCCAAGGTGAAGAGGGGGCATTTCGTTGGTGCTTGGACATTACCTGGAGGCTACCTCGACTATTCCGAACATCCTGAAGACGGCGCCATCAGGGAAGCGATGGAAGAATTGGGCATTTCGATTGAACTGGACGATGTATCTCCAATCATTTCGCAGAACATTTTCTCGGATGAAGGAGTGAATTTCGTCTCTTTCACATATCTTTGCCGAGTTAGGCATGATTCTCTGTCCTTCAAACCTAAGGAAGATGAAATAGCAGAGGTTGCATGGTTGAATGCCAAAGAAGCCCTTGAGAGAGCAGTTTCTTGGTTTGACCGCATGGCACTGGAGAGTATCATTCCTTGAGCAACTGTGTGCGAGCTTCAGCAAGCGCTGCTTCAAGGCCATCTGGATTACTGCCACCTCCTTGAGCAAAAGTTGGCCTGCCACCTCCACCTCCAGATATGTGATGTGCAATAGACTTGAGAATTGCATTTGCATCATGCCGTTCAGAAGCAATACTACTCTCAGTAATGGCGACTAGTAACTTTCCACCTCCATCCTTACTACCCATGACTGCAACAGTTGGAGTATTCGCATCTCTAGTCAACTCTCCGACCATTCTTACCATCTGTTTACTATCACCATCAACTTCCATAATCACGTATCGCACTCCATCAACAACAGAAGCAGAAGAATCCCCGCCCCCTTGGGTTCTCAATCTAGTATTCTCTGCTTCCAATTGTTCTATCCTCTTGCGCTGGGTCTTCCATTCCTCAAAGAACCTGTGCGCCGTACGGGCCAACTCGGATTCATCAACACCAAAAATCTGAGCCGAACTATCGATTATTGCAGCCTGCTTCCTAGCATGTTGCAATGCTGCAGGGCCAGCGACAATATGCAATCTCTCTATACCATCCTGAACTGCAGTTGAACGGGTGATTCGTATCGAACCGATACGTGAAGGTGAATCATGGTGAGTCCCTCCACAAGCCTGTATATCGTGTTCTCCGATTTTTAGGATGCGAACACTACCACCCTTAGGCGCTCCACCCTGATAGAGATCAAATCCATATTCCATGTCGGCTTCTCTACGATTCAATTCTTCCTTGACAGTCGAATCGACCTTTAGAAGAACCTGATTTGCCATACTCTCTATCTCATCTAGTTGTTCACGATTCAATCTACTATGGTGTGTAATGTCAAGCCTAGCGGATTCAACAGTCTTGTTAGCACCTGCTTGATAGACATGGGGGCCTAGAATTCTACGCGCTGCCCCCCCAACAATATGAACCGCAGTATGGTGATCCATTAGTTGACGTCTGCGCACGACATCGATTATCGCTTCAACTTGGTCCCCAGCCTTGAGTTCAGATTTTGTCATGTGGAGGATTACGTCATCTTCGATCTGTACATCAAAGACTTCCACCCCATTTATGGTGCCGAAATCCGCAGCCTGTCCACCTCCCTCTGGATAGAAACAAGTCTGGTCTAAAACCACGGCATAACCTTCTCCACAAGGCTGGCAATGCAACACATTTGCTGCATTCTCACTCATCCAGACGTCTTCGTAGTAGAGTTTCTTGGTCGGGCTAAGTCCATGTTCAGGCGGCAATATGCTCGAGGCTACTGCTCCTTGTGCAGCCTGCTTGGCCTGGGCAGCATGTCGCAAGGCTAATTCCGCAGCAAATCCCGTACGCAAACCGAGTTCAGGCCAACCACTTCCATTTGCAAGCGAAATAACCAACGCAGGAGCCATTCCGTGACTATCATTCAACGTGAAAAGAATCTCATCAGGTATCTCCTTAGCATCCTTAGGAACACTTGCCAGCAGACTTTCGACAACATTGCTTCCTTTGCGAAGCATCTCTTTGTATCGAGACTCTTCGAGTTCCAGTATTTGCATGAGGCCCGAACGCGTTTGCTTCATTCCTTCATCGGAATAGTTGATGTCAAGATGGTGAGCAGCGAGTTCGGCTAGTGAAACATCTATCCCCAACTCATCTCTCATTCGAAGAACTCGACGAGCCATCATCCTCGCCAAATAACCAGCCTTAGCATTGGAAGGAACCAAACCATCTCCCAACATATTACACAATGCATGCATGTGATCGGGGATGGCATATATCCGCGCCAAGGGCTCGAGTACCTCAGCCAAAGTAACTTCATCAATCGAAATTCCCGAATCTTCTAGTCTCTGCAACAATAACTTGCGCAAATCACTCTCATTAGAACCAATTTCAATATTCATAATGCCCATTAGTTTTGACAACTCGGATAGTAAAGAGTCCATGTCTGCGTCTAATTTGTCGAGAACATTTGAGAATCCTGCCAATCTCTTGAGCCACTCGACAGATTCGGGATAGATCGCCTCATAGATTGTAGGTGTTCCAGCAGCAGCCCAACAGAACCTTTCCAAACCATAGCCCGTATCTACTACCTGCAAAGGCATCTTACGATAATTCAGACCACCAATCTCCACATCACCATCAGGATGTTCTTCTAGATCCATGAATACAAGGGTGGCTAATTCAAGTCCACCAACCATCACTTCAACAGCCGCACCAGCATTACCTCCTCCTGACCAAGGATTCTCAACATAGGATATCTCACTGGACTCTATTCCCAACTCCTCCACTAGGAGTTCGTCACAATATACCACACACTGATTCATCCAATAATGGACTTCTCCTTCTTCCGGTCGATTGAACACATGATGCGCCATCATCTCAAAAGTGGTCAAATGCCTTCCTGAACGACCTACTGCATCCACATCGGTCAAACGTATACAGGGTTGAGAAATCGCCAAAGGGTTTGCAGGAGGGTGAACTAATCCGCTTGTGACGTGTGGTTGGAAATCCGCGATTGACGCGATTGTCAAATGAATGTCATCTCTCCATCTGGCCAAAACAGGATAGGGAGAAACTCTGCTATGTCCCCTTCGTTCGAAAAAGGAGATGAAGGTCTCTCTCATCTTGTCTTTGAGTGCCATGCCGCGTTCGCTATATCCGGAAATCATCGGCTTACCGATGAAACTGTATTCGTCTCTACTGGTGTCACCACAGGTCTCTCGGCTCTCATCTCTAGTCCAGAAATATAGGCCGGATTCGATGCATTTACGGCGTATGAAACCATTCTCATGAAAGAATGGCAACTCAATCGCACCAAGCCCCATCGCTGTCCCTCGACTTACCTCGGAACGATTCATACCTTCAATGAAACGGCTATACTGACACGCATGTGCTTATATCACCTAGTTGAACGAGATGCCACACATGGGCGAGGAGGCAGAGTGGAAACGGCACCTTCAGCAGGATGGCCCATTCACCTATCGCATACGCAAGCATGGGATGATGCAAGTCGATGCCAGATTAGTTAGCGACAAAAATCACTTGGAATCACAAGCAGATGATCGTAGTCCCGGGCAATTGGTCAATGCAGCATCCCTACCTGGAGCAGTTGGAGAAGCGTGGGGTATGGCTGATTGGCACTTTGGATATGGATTCCCAATCGGTGGAGTTGTGGCTACGGATGCTGATTATGGAGAACAAGGAGGGGCTATCTCGCCCGGAGGGGTAGGTTTTGACATCAATTGTGGAGTAAGACTGTTGAAACTGGATATTGAAGAGTCTGAAATCGGCGACCTCAAGGGATTGGCCCGCGACCTTGCCAAGGAAGTTCCCGCAGGGGCAAGTGGCAAGGGTGGAGTAAGTATACGTGAGCAAGATTTGCAAGACATTCTCAATTCTGGGGCGAAGGCTGCAGTAGAACTAGGGTGGGGATTGGATGAAGACCTTGACTCCATTGAGAGCAAAGGAATCCTGCACAACGAAGGAGATGCTGTAAGTGAGCGTTCCTTACAAAGAGGCATCAAAAGTCTTGGAACCTTAGGAAGTGGAAATCATTTCTTGGAACTACAAGTTGTAGATTCACTGGTTGACGAAAAGACTGCGCAGCAATTTGGACTACGTGAAGGACAAGTATGCATGATGATTCATTCTGGTTCAAGAGGGCTTGGGCATCAAGTTTGTAGTGAACACGTTGATGCATTGGAGCGAGAATATCGCCAAGATGGGAATGTTTGGTACAGCGAGAAATGGAACTGGAAATTACCAGATCGTCAACTTGCTGCCGCACCTGTACACTCCAGAGAGGGGCAATCATACATCGAAGCGATGAACGCCGCTGGAAATTTTGCCTTTGCTAACAGATCAGCGTTGGCACAGAGAGCAAGGAATGTCTTGCAAAGGCATTTGGGAAGAGATGGTGATGCTAGTCTGTTGTACGATGTCTGCCACAATATCGCTAAATTCGAGGAGCACACGATTCATGGCTCAAATTGCAATTGCCTAGTTCATAGAAAAGGGGCAACCCGCGCTCTTGCTGGAAACTCAAATGAGATGTTGAAATCGTTTCCTACAGGGCAACCCGTTTTGGTACCGGGGGATATGGGTACCGCATCATGGGTTATGGCAGGACCAATGGAAGATGGCAGTCAAGCATTCTCCAGTAATTGTCACGGTGCGGGTAGAGCTCTGTCAAGAAGTGCAGCTCGTAGGATTGTAGACGGAAAGGCCATGGAAGCGGAATTAGCAGCCAAAGGAATTACAGTCCATGCAAAGACTCGAAATATTCTCTCTGAAGAAGCGCCTCAAGCCTACAAAGATGTAGATGAAGTCATTCGTCTGAGCGCTGGCGCTGGTTTAGCAAGGCCAGTAGCTAGACTAAGACCTCTAGCAGTCATCAAAGGATGACAGACTCACATACAGAGGCCAATTCTTGGAGCGTCTTCGGGAACTGGAGCAGCTCCACTGTGCACTCCATCTGGCTCTTCACAAATGACATTCAACAAAGTATGTACCAACTTTCGTAACTCATCCACTTGCTCTTTCAATTCTTCTACGCTGGAGGAATCCCCCATTGCTTCGCTCATTGTTTGCATTCCCATCCCATCCAAGAGTTTGACCTCTTGAGAAGGCCTTCCTCGCGATACGCCCTTTATATGTAACGATTGGTGGCAAGGGTTGCGCGCGATTTCCTTACCAAGTGCTTGAAGCCGTTACTGATTCTTTTCCAACCACTGGTCACCATAGTGTTTCCACTGTTCCATACTCCATCCATCTGGGAGACCTGTCTCAGGTAAAGGTGGTCCTTGGTTAACTTCCTGATCGCTAGGTTGTTCCTCAGGCATCGGTGGTAACACCTTCTGTACCTCAGGTTCCTGATATGTGGATTGAGGTGCCTCGTAAAAGGCAGTATTTGCTGCCTCCTCCCATTCCTCATCTAGTTCCTCATAATACTCAGATTCACCTTGCCTCTTCAGGATAACCAGCACTGCTAGAACAATGACCAAAATCAGGATGAAGATTGATGCAATCAGAACGGGGTCGCTACCTGAATTGTCATCCTGCTGGCGAGATAATACTGTGGGCATGTCCTGTTCCAAACTAAGATCGCAAGTGATGATCTGTCCTACCTTGATGCAACCAGCCGGAGATGTTGCCGTATCCCAGACATCAAAATCACCACTGATATTCAGATGCAAGCCTTGTGAACCTTGCTTGTAAGTCTCAAAGATAAACGTGTCCAAGGTACGTAATTGACCATCGTTCAAGTCGGTATTGACAAAGCCCTGAGATGCCCAACTTCCTGCACCAAGATCATGGAATAACTCAACCTTGACATTTCCATTCTTGCTACCGATGTTTCGCAAACTAACCGTGATTCCTATTTCATCTCCTTCCTTGATCTCTCCGCCCCTTGGAGTGCTTCCATCAGCTAGTGCGATTGCAATTGAAGGAATACCTAGAACGAATTGACGTACGTTCAGGTAAGGAGAAACCTTGTCGTCAACTGAACCGACTCCGGACAATGAATTCCCGGCTTGGTCACTTGCAATTACCCATAAGGAAATCATGTCCCCTGGGAGAAGACCTAGGATCGAACCATTGGTCAAATCAACAGTGCGAGAATAACTCCAGACATCTCCAACCTGCTCATCCAAGGGCATCGTAATCTGATAAGGAATAACATTGAGTAGACTCGAACCGCCCCCTGAATTAGGCCTCCTGAACTCCCACATCAGAATGACATCTTCGTCAGACATGCCTCCATCATCTTGTATCGAGATTGAAATCAACTGGGACTCCAACATTGTGCTATCGATAGTTGACGGAAGAGAATCAAAGGAAACAACTGGTGCATAACTGTCAAGGATGATGTTAGCGACCTGTGTGGTTGCATCGATGGACATTCCTGGTAGGTTGTGTAGAGAGAACTCCAAAGGTATCAACGGGTCTTCAACCCTACGATTCTCCAAAACAAAGGAAATTTGCCATTCACCATCAGCACCAACTAACTCACTCAGGGTACGAGTTTGGGAACCATGCATGTATTCCAGAGTCAGGCTGACATCATCTGGTAATACTTCAACAGGTGAATTACTGAGAACGTGCTCTAAATATCCGCTCAAGCGCAACTCATCTCCTAGTCCGACATATATCTGGTCGGTTCCAGAAGGACTGATTGGTGGAGTCAAATCATCCATCTGTTCGAGAACTAGGGCGAGAGCAGAATCAAATTGCCACCTAAGGTGTCCAAGATTAGGAACGGTGATTACAGGATTGAATAGGTCATCATCGTAAACCAGAACTGCGGGTAAAGACCACTCCGGTAAATCAGCAGAATCCAAATCCCAAGATAAGAAGAATGACACTTCGAGATGATATACTCCCGTAGAGACATCGGTAATCTCCAAAGACGAAACTTCCACCATGGAACCAGATGGTGAAGAAAACGTCGACGAACGTGGGTCCAAATGAATCGCAGCCAACAGATCCTCTTCAGTACCGGCCAAACGAATCTCTATCTTATCGATGGTATGCAGACCATTCGGTTCTGTCATCTGCATCGAGAAAGTGTGTTCCGTTCCAGGCAACAGATATTCATCAGATCTGTCCAAAGTTATCAGTGAAGTATCCAGACTCGGATCAACGTTAGTTGCAACCACAAGTGTGGCCAAATCTGCATCCAATCCAGGGCCTCCACCTTCAATCAATTCCAAGCCTACCCAATCTTGCCCAGTCAAGTATAGTGAGACATTTCCATTGGTTGGAATTTGAGAGACGTCTATGCCCTCAAAAGAAACCGTCCACTCGCCCTTGGACAGAGTTGGCATTGCAGCATCCATGGTTTGATAGACGCCGGCAGAATCCATTCCCTCTCTCCAATAATGCAATGTTACCTTGTCAGAATAGGCTTGATCTTCAGAGAATGTGGCCCAGACTTTGAGGTCGTTCACAGGGTCCCAAGTGTATCCATCTGCGGCCCTTCTACCATTAGCGGTATCAACCTCAAAAGCGATGACCGTAGGTTGAGAGTTATCCACTAGTACACTGTATGAAGAGACTGCAGTTACATCATCTGCACCAGCAGCGCCTGTAATGGGGCCAACTCTGACTATACTTGGTGTGATATCCACTTGACTTCCACTCTCAGGCATTGCAATTTGACCTGACCAGAAACCTGTAGATGTGCTGTTCATGATGTAATCACTACCAGCGATATTGATGTTGACAACGAAATGCTCCACTAGAGGGCGATTAGCCACTGTATTCTGGAACCTGACGCTACCGGATACGTCCAACATACTACCAGATTTTGCAAAGAATGGGTAAGAAGGGTCGAAGGCATCGCTAAGCACGTGTCCCATCGAATCATGCACCGCCCAAGAATCGATTTCCAAATCATTCTCGCTGGCCTGAGAACCGCTACCACCACTAGAGGCGGTTGCAGGAGCAAGTCCCTCACCACTATGGTTGAAGGCCTGTGCTGACCATTCAACATCTGACTCATCATCCCAATCCCAAGAAATGTCAAACTGCCAATCAACTTTCCATGAGTTAGAAATCAACGAAACAGAAGATGCTGTAGAGTTGAGTGCCATCATGCTGGAACCAGATAGTTGTGTGAACGTACCTCCAGCTGCTAAGTTTGAAACTTCACATCGAATCTGATCTCCTGTGGAAGTTGTTCCAGTCAATTTGATGACTGAAATCTCCGACTGATCATACAAATGATGATGGCCTGTGACAAAACCTTGTGCGATTCCATTAGGATGGAACGTCGAAGGTACTGTGAACGGCTCATTAGTAATCATCAATTCATGGTATACTCCACCAGTTATGGCAATACCACCGCTAACTGAACTGAATGATAGAGGAATTTCAACTACTGATTTTGCACCACCATCATTGTTTGCCTCATGGTATGCTTTGACCACTGGACCAAGACCGGTGACATTCTCAAACAAACGATAGCCTACCGCTAATGAAGATAGAACAATATCTTGTGCTGTCCCACTGAAATCAATGTCAATCTCCACCCAATCTCTGCCAAAGGAATCCTGATGTGTTGAACTCAAGGAATGAATCGCTGTAGTTACCGAATTGGAAAGCGCAATACAAGTGGAGTCCCATCCACTTGTCAAAGACGCGGCCTGTACTCCGGCAACATCGATTGTCAATGCATCTCCTGTACCAGAATCAGTTTGTAGACAAACTAGACCTGAATGAACTACAGCATCAGCAGGCAAATTGAATGCTGTGCCAACACTTCCTGTAGAGATGGTGAATTGTTCGCTCCTAGTATCAGAGGAATGCGATTGCGACTTACCAGACAATAGATTCTGCCAACCCATGCGCCCTTGGTGTGATGATGAAAGGAACTCCCAGTCATCGCTACCATCCATGGCCACATCGATACTTGCATCCTTAGCTGGATCTACCATGCTCGCTTCCAAAGAGAGCGAATCTATCCAACCGCCAGGAGATACCGAAATCTGCACTCCAAATCCAGGATGGGCATCATTCATCGAAGCACTGGCCATAGGAGGCGCCATGGAGCCATGAGAAACGCCATCGATATCCACTACTGAAACCGCAATGGCACTAGCATCTGCATTGAGTGTCCAGCCATCAAGTGGAACTGAGCTCTCGATAAAATCTGAAGATACTGTCAAAGTGGTTCCAGTTGGATTGGTCAAAACTCCTGTAGAGTTGACCACCATGCCATTGGGTATTTGCCACCCGTTCTCGCTGGCCCCCACTCCACTCATCATTCGAATAGAGCCAACATTGAGTGCAGAGACAAGAGGTGTGAGAATAGGGTCGTTAGTCCCCATGTTGATGCGTACACTCACTCCAGCCGCATGCTCATCAAGATCCAATGCTGCCAAAGAGATTGGAAAACTATTGTTCTCGAATCCGATTATCTCTTGGCCCATTGCATCCAACATCGTTCCTGATACCCAACTGCCGCTCGGCACAACAGCATCAATATCGACGAATCCCATGCCCAATTCATCAGGAATCATTAACGGTGATTCCCAAGACCCTGCAGGATCGAACCAATCAACTTCTAGACCGATGTCATCTAGATACCAACCATCATACTGGACTGCGGTATCTGAAGTAAAAGAAAATCGGAATGAAACTTGATTTCCAGAATAATTGGATAGGTCTGCTGTTGTAGTTCGCCAAGAAGTGGTTCCGGTGCCGCCGGTTGAACCGCTAGAACAGGTAGTCCAAGTAGACCCAACATTGCCATCGAATACACCGAGACCGTATAGTGGGCTGGTCGAATGGCTCTGAATGGTATTGTCATACCAACTTGAACCATTTGCTAATGTAGGATTGAAGTGAGTCCATGTGCCGTTGTTAACAGAGATGTATACTGCACCTCCATCCCAACTATATTCAGCACATATCCATTGGTCAAAGGTGAGCCTAGCACTGGCCCCAGAAGGAATAGTGTAACTCGGAGAATACAAATGGTTCCAAGAACCTCCATCATATGCTCCATCGAGAACCGTAGCAAAGCCTCCTGGGGGGCTGGACCAAGCGGAAGGACCTACCGTAGCAGAGGAAGATATCGTGCCAAATTCCCAGCCAATCTGTCCTGCAACATTCTGCACCTGCCAACCACCGGGTGGTAAAGATGGAGCATCTTCCCAACCATATTGCACTGAAAGTCCTCCAGCACCGATCATGATGAACTGCCAGTCATCAGCCATTCCATTCAATCCAGAGTGCCAAGCCCCCGATGAATTGCTCAAATTATTCCATAGGTGATAGGTTGAATTTGACTCATGTACCCTGATGTTAGAAATTGTCAGACCCTCCCTTGAATCAGGAGAGTTGCCGTAGGTTACAGAACCATCAGTCTCTACGCGGAAACGTATCCATACGCTGCTATCATTCTGAAATGTAGCAGGCAGATCAAGATGCATAGGAACCCAACCGCCGCTATCATCAGTATATGTTGTACCCCCAATAATCACGCCATCGGTAGGAACGCCATCAGGCGTGTTCCATCCTGTGGTCACGTACTGAATATTGCTCGTTGTCACATCTTGCCAAGTTGAATTGTCCGTACTGGCTTCGAGCCACCAATTATCATACGAAGCACCCTCAATATCCCAATCAGCGAGGAAACTCACGGTCACAGTTGTGTTGGCAGTAGAAAGGTCAATACTTGGGAACTCAAGGATTCCATCAGCATTATTGCTGTAAGAACAAGAGGTGGAATTTGCAGCACTACTACACCCATGATGCCAATAACCCGATGAATTGCCGATGTTTGACAAGTCCATCGTATCAATGAACCACCCTGGTCTCTGAGTTCCATTGGACTCAGTCCAAACTCGGAAACGGAAGTAGATATCCTGTGCAGTAGAGATTCCCGAAACATTGTCTAGAGAATAGTTTGCAAACTGCCAGCCACTGGACGCTGTTGAAGCATATACTGGGAAGCCATGTCCTCCTGATGTTGAAGCACCATTGGGCACAGGAGCAGAGGGTGAAATCGTGTTAGGATAGCCGCCTACTGGTTCAATCCAAGTCCACTGCCCATTATCCAATTTGTACTCGACCCACGCCCCATCACCATCACCATTGGTA
>DAWL01000013.1 GCA_002505935.1 Euryarchaeota archaeon UBA226
GATGAGATTCGTACTACTTTCCACGTGGCTGATGAGAACGCTGACGGAGTCATAGACATCGATGAATTCCTTGCTTTCATTGAAGGAGAGATAGGCAAAGAAGCCGAGGAATGAGGGCTGGCCTGTCTTGCGAGGCATTCAAACCACAGTGTCAATTCAGACAACCGGAGCGGTAGCATGTCGGTAGCAGGAAAGGCTCGCAAAGTTACTACCAATACCTTGCAGGAAATGAAGCGAGAAGGTGAACCAATCACTATGCTGACCGCCTATGATTTCAGTCTCGCACGTATCATCGACAAAGCGGGAATAGATGTCATACTGGTTGGTGATTCGGCATCCAATGTAATGGCTGGAAATGATACCACTGTGCCAATGACGCTTGACCACATGATCTACCATGCACAATGCGTTGAAAGAGCAGTGGACCGGGCACTTATCGTCGTGGACATGCCCTTCGGAACTTACCAAGGTAATTCCAAACTCGCTTTGGAATCAGCCATTCGTATCATGAAAGAAAGTGGAGCGCACGCAGTCAAACTGGAAGGTGGAGCAGAAATCGTGGAATCGATTGAACGCATCTTAACTGCTGGCATTCCAGTCATGGGGCATTTGGGCCTTACTCCTCAATCAATCTACAAATTCGGCACCTACAGCGTCAGGGCAAAAGAAGAACAAGAAGCAAATAAGTTACTTGAAGATTGTAGATTGCTGGAAAAAGCAGGATGTTTCTCAATTGTATTTGAGAAGATTCCAGCAGAACTTGCAGAAAAGGCCAGCCAATCTCTCAACATCCCTACCATTGGTATTGGTGCCGGTTCAGGTGTTGATGGGCAAGTTCTGGTGTTACATGACCTCTTAGGAATAACTCATGAATTCAATCCACGTTTCCTGAGGCGCTACATGAATCTCTACGAAGATATCGGAAATGCTGTTTCCAACTACATTGATGACGTACGCAGTAGGGATTTTCCCAATGAAGAAGAGCGCTACTGAGGCCCATCCCAATAATATGGTCTTGAGTCTATACCGTGGTACCATCCTTCCTTTCCGGGTACAGTCCCTGGCAATGCTTTGAGGAGAACTCCTGCGGTGGTCATTGGACCCTTTTCGGAAGGCAGTAATTCCAACTCCTTCGTTTCAATTTTTGTTTCAGCTACTTCTGGAACTTGTTCATCAGAACTAATCTCCTCGTCGACGGATTCTTCCACTACTGTTTCAATCTCCTCTGAATCCACACTACCCTCAATCGACGATTCGACTTCTTCTGGCTCTTCTATTGATTCCTGTGTTTCTTCGGGAACAATCTCTGGCACAACTTCCTCAGTTTCTACCGGTGCTGGAGCCAACAATTCCTTTGCAGAACTCAACGATGTCTGTGTAGATGCTGTAGATTGTATTGCGGGAGCATACGACACAGGTTGCCTATCGTAGTAAGTTTGAGGTTGAGACGAATAATGAGAAGCGGGTTGAGCCACAGGAGGTAATACCGCAGAGGCTGGTTGAGGAACCGGTTGTGCAGCGAGAGGAGGAGGTTGAGTCATACTACCAAATGCCGAAATTGGTGGTGCTTGTAGAGGAGTGCTTTGAGAAGGCGCTACAACAGGAGGGGCAATGTCCTCATCGTCTTCTTCGAGGTCATCCTCATACTCGGAACTTGATCTTCGGTATATCGCAACAGCAACCAACAACAACAACAGACCAGTAATCACTATCCCCATAGTGATTACCTGAGAATTGCTGCCCAAAAGTCCTGAAAACAGGGTCTGCGAGACATCTACGTAGACAACTGCCCTCGGCAGACCTTCCATTTGTGCGGAAAGGGTGTGCCTTTCCCCATGCTCCTCCAAAGCGATCTTGTAAGTCCCATCATCCATAACGGAAACTTTGCCACAACTACATTCAACGCTGACTGAATCTAATGAGACTTCAATATGATTACCGTTGGAATCTCTTCCCTGAATCGAGAAGTACAATTCACCTCCCTGCTCACCTGAAGGTCCTTCTTCAAAGACGATGGCCAATTCTGCCAATTCTCCAGCAACCAACTCGATTGCAATGTTCTGAACCCCCAAAGGACCGGTGAAATTCAATACTTGAGTTCCGAGATATGCTTGTCTCGAAGGTGTGAACACATAGGAACCCGAACCAGATGTGTCCTTCGACATATTTCCAACATCATCTGACATCAACCACTCTACATCGAGTGGGAATGCATTACCATCAACGTCTCTAGCAATTACCTGTAGACCAATACTCCCTCCAGCAGAAACTCGCATTGCAGTAGAGGTTGTTGGACTCACCTGAATGCTTGCAGCATCTCCAGGAAGTACCTCAATCGAATATTTCGAGGGCAATCCGCCTTGTGGAGAAACCATCAGATTCCATTCCCCAGTCATATTCGATGAGAAGTTGAATGATGAACTAGTGAACAACTCATATTGCGGATTACTACTGTGGTTTAATTTCCATTCAACATTCTCTGACTTCCATTCAGAACCAACTGCATCAACCAGCGTTACTGACAATTCTAGAATAGTTCCAGCCTTGACTTGTATGACTGAACTCGACAAGACACCTGAATCAGTTCCATCATCATAATCCACCTTGGTAAGTACTGCTTCACCAGGACTGATGCTGATATCCATGTGAGACATTAGCAAGTTACCTTCCACTTCGCTAGTTACTTCTAGTCGCACGAGTCCAGTTGTTTGAGGCAAAAGATAAGTTCCTGATGTATCATTCAACAATTCAGCCTGTTGTTCAGGATAATGAGACCAAACTCCTTCAACCCACCAACAATTATCCTTAGAGTCACACGCATTGACCTCATAGAATGTGGTATCATCAGCCGATATCTCATTAGAACCAACCACTGTTAATCCAACCGCTTGTCCATAACTGACATTCAGAGTTGCATTGCTAACAAAGCCATACGCTGACATCTCCAAGGTAAAACTACCAATATGCATCGGCTCCCATGTCACTTCAGCCCCTTGATGAACACTAGTTCCTTCAGGAACACTCCAATTTTCAGTTGGTACGAATGCAGGTGCACTATTCCCCTTTGAATCGATACGGCGCGGATCTAGAACCACAACATCATCTGTACTTATCTCATGACTCGATAATTGTAATTCTACATCTACCGTTTCACCCTGTAACACAGTGACGGTTTGGTTAGTCCAAGCATTTCCTGAACACGCTGTGACAGTTATCTCTCCCTTTTGCCAAGGATTGAACAAACCGGTCCAATCTATGCTGCCATTACTCACGCCCCAAGTTATGCTAGCTCCAACTTCATCTCCGTTCGAATTTCGCGGCTTAGCAGTCAACTGGATTACTTGGTCGGCTGGAACGACGCCAGAACCGGGAACTACGATTTCGATTGTTGCTACGCCATTGTCGGTTCCACAATTTCTAGACTCAACTGCTTGAACATCCAAAGTTGAAAATGAACAAAGAATGATGATAACTGCTACGAGAGCCCCCCTGCAGTAAATCAACAAAACACCTCACTGAATCCTACTCCATTGACCTGCTGCATCTACATTCCAACAAGTGAGTTCACCTGTAGCATCGTAATACCATCCCGTCTGTCCCTGAACCGTACCTTGTGCTGCAACCATAACTCCGGTCTCTCTTGCCTTCTGAGCAGCAATTTCAGCAGCACTTGCCTGAGTTGTTTGAGTTGCAACAACCTGTGTTTGAACTGGTTGAGGCACCACTTCAGGTTGTGCATATGAGTGCTGATCTGCTTGGTATACATGCTGAACCTCGGAATAAGTTGGTTGCTGTGAATGCAATTCCTTCATGACATCGCGTGAATCATCATAGAGAATCTCTTCTTCAGTTCCTCCTTTTCTGATGTATAGAAGAACTCCAAGAATAATCAACAAGAATGAGCTACCAACAAGTAAAGTGGTATTTGAAGAGCCGAAAATCCCACCTAACAAAGCCCCATCAACATCGAAGAAACGCTGTTGTGTCAGGTTCCCATGCCTGATTGTTACTCCATGATTCTCTCCTCCCTCCTCAGCATTGATTTGCCATACACCTCTACCTAATGACTTGACACTACCAGAGGTAGATTCCACACTCAACGTAGTACCTTCAACGATGACACTGTTATTGAATTCATCATATGCCTTCACAGTCAACAGCAACTCTCCTCCCTGCTCAACTCTTGAATCTGATAAGTTGGCCTCCAATCGGTCGATTGGCCCCGCCGTCACCGTCAAGGAAATTGTGAATTTAGCCTGACCAGAGATCAACTCTACCTCCCAGTCTCCAGCCTTATGCCCCTCAAAGTACCAATTGCCCAAGCCCCCTGGATCTGGAGTAATCTTTCCAGCATCTTCATCCATCTCCCATTGCATTTCGTTAACGTCAAAAATCTGCCCCGAAAGGTCAGTTCCTTGAACTGTGAACAAGACTGCTCCATCACTACCAGAAACTACTGTTTCTTCTGGCCAGTCAACCGTTAGTGTTCGCGCCTGTCCGTGGTTAACATGGAATCGTACCGAGGCGAAGGCAGAACCGGTACTTGCCCTAATTTCGTGACTACCACTCTGCTCAGGATGGAAAACACCCTTACTCAATCTCAACTCCACAGTCTGGTCATCGGATACGCCTTCCTTGATAACCGTCCAGTTCAACAGTGCATGCGGAATCAGGTTTCCGTCTCCATCTCTAAACACAGGATTCATTTCCAACGATTCATCCATCGAGATTGTTTGACCCTCACCTTGCAAGGTGATTACTGCTACTTCTCCCGGAGTTACCTCGATGGTTATCGAGGTGGAGAATAACTGCTGTCTTTCAACATCAAACCACTCGCCATCAATCGTCCAGTTTCCAACGTCATGGGCAACGAACCGAGCCCATGAAGAATAATCCTCTATCCACTCTACGGCTTCATCCTGTTGCGGGTTCCATGAACCATTGACTACCCATCTATTGTTTCTGGAATCGCTGGCCTGCATCCAAATTACCGTCTGGTCATCAGCGGTTAGTCTGTCATCGTCTGCGGAAAGCAACAATGATGTAGCCCAGCCATGAACCACCTCTACGACAATTGAATCACTATAACCATCAAGCGAGACGCTGAGATTCCATACACCAACCTGATCGGGAGTCCAAATAGTGCGATTCCCGGAATTCTTCAACGACCCATCTTCCAATTGCCAATAAGAGAGAGGAACAGTTTCGTTAGTCACATGCCCATAGACATCTGTCCTTAGAACTCTCAATTCCACTTCCTCTCCTGCCATTACCACACCCTGAGGACCGAGTAACTCCAGTCCAGTGATTGCTGCAGGCTCGACTAGGACTTCTGTGGAACCATTGGCTCCACTGCTAGAACCCACCTCAATCGTCCAAATTCCTGGTGCATCAGCGAGATAGAGATTACCTGACACCACGCTTCCTGATGCAACTACCCAAGACAAGGATCCTGCATCTGACAAGGGCAACTCATTGCCCCATGAATCGAATAAAGAAGGTGAAAGAGCGACCGATTCTCCACTACGTACACTCAAGTCAGAAGGCATGATGATACTGGAAGGAGGGCCTGCGATACCATTCAGTTCGATACTCTCGTGCAATTCATTCCAATGAGCGGTAATATTGCAAGTTCCAATAGCGTTTGGCTCCCACAATCCAGTACTGCTGAGGTTTCCACAGTCGCTCATCCAAGAGATAGTACGATCAACGATGGGGTTTGACTTGGCATCATACATGCTGGCGTTTACCTGCATACTACTGCCCAACATGACATCAGTGCTTTGAACCTCAAGATCAATTCTATCGGGCCAGCCAGGAGATACACTAAGGTTGACACTCTGATTGACTGAATCCTTGATTGCATGAACAGAGACCTGTCCCGCCAAATCTGGAGTGAACAATCCTCCCATATCTATGGTTCCTGAATCACTCCACCATTGTGGAGAGCCAAGAACTTGGTCGCCATTGGCATCATACATCGAAGCAGTGAATTGAATTTGACCATCAGCATCCACACTCAGAGGTTCTGATGGAGAAATCGTAATCGATACCACAGTTTGCCTACCCGAAGTAAATCCAATTCCCTCATCCTCAAAGGACAAAACTGGGCAAAGAAATTGCATAACAAGAATGGTCAACATCGACAAACTGACGATGTTGCGACCAAACATCAGCACACCCCCTCTCAATCTCTCCATTCACTCCAATCTGATTCACCAGGTCCCCTATACCACCAGATTCCTGCTTCATCCTGCCACCATTCGGTGCCATTTTCATCGACGCGATAATTTCCATCATCCTGTGCTGAATATTCTTCATATCCACCTTGCTCATTTGCAGGCTGATCATAGCCTCCGCCATATGCATCCATCTGGTAATCCTGTGGGCCCCCTTGCGGACCTGCCATGCCAGAATCTTGTGGACTACCTTGCGGTCCATCGGTAGGCCCAGGTGCCGGTGCTGAATCTTCCTCATACTCATCGTAGCCTTCATCGTAATCATCGTCAAACTCATCGTAACCATCTCCTGAACGCCTTACCAAAATTATGACCACTACTGCTAAACCAATTAGAACGAAAGCCCCGAGGCCAGCTCCCACGTAGTACATGGTTCCACCAGACTCAAAGAAACCTGCAAGATTACCTTCTACAGTGTAGGTCGCAGATTCACTCAATGTGAAGCCAGAGGCATTGTTTGCGGCTATTGTCACGGTATGTTTTCCTTCGTCAAGAGTAGTGATTCGCCAATTAGCAAAATCGCCATCTATCTTTTCTACTGTTGCTCTTCCTGTTGCTGACACCTTAATTGACGTAGGAACTAAAATCTCATTATCATAGATGTCAAATGCCTTGATGCTGATATCAAAAGAATCGAGTTGCTCAACAGATTCAGTACCAACCTCTAGAACAAGTTGGCCAATCTCTGCAGGATACACGGTAATATTGAGTACGTCAGAATCATCGTTGACTAGGGCGTGAGAGAACCTCAGAACATGTGGCCCTGTATCCTCAGTGACCTTGGTCAAAGTTATCGAATAGGTTGACGGACCAGTAGCGACAACCTGACCGATTCCCTCGTACAACCACACATTGGTTCCTTGCTGTTGCCCATTCCACTCTACTGCTTCAGTGAATTGATTGCCTGCTGAATCATAAGCATCTATCTTCACAACAATTGTCTGTCCAGCAATAATCTGATAATTTTCTGGCTGTTCTGCAATCACGAATGAGACTGGATCTCCATGTTCAACATCTATACTCGCAGTAGTTGATAGCGAAGCGATTGAAGCGGTTAGAGAATAACTACCAACGACATCCGAGCGATATTCGCTACTGTGTTCTCCCAATAACCCTGGGCTCCACTCCAAATCTTCATCCCATAGTGCCTGAGACAGATTGTATTGCCATTCATCACCTGAATCGCTTCCTGATAACGTAAAGGAGACATCGTCGACGTTGGGTATCTCATTGCCGTCTGCATCTTTGAGAATTACCGAGAACTGAACCTTCTGCCCGACCTTGATGTCGAATTCTAAGCCATCTTCACTATCGAACTCCATGCTGTCAAGCGCCCCATGCGAGACCTCAAAGTAGAAATCCACGCTGAACAACTCCTGACTACCTTCCGGAGAATAAGTTGCTGTCATTTCATACGGAGTTGGTAGAGCGACATCAGCCTCGAAGTAACAAGTAGGTGCAATCTTGTTATCCTCACAATATTGAGCAAAGGCTTGTGATGTACTCAAGCTCCAAGTCGCCTCTATGGTCCACCTATTGCCATCAGCATCATTACCCCATGCTCTGAGCGTGACTCTGTCTACATCATCAGTGGTCATCTGATCATTCAACATTGGAACTAACGAACCATTGCGCATCTGATTTCTTTCAATCTCCATCTGCACCATAGCGCCATGTTCAACATCGATGTATACGGTGGTTGAAACGCCTTCAAACGAAGCCTTGACCCATCTATTTCCTACATCAGTAGGGTGCCATTGTGCCGGAGTGCCATTGAACAAAGTTCCACTCTGCACATCCCAATCACTCTGCTCTAACTCTACCTGCATCTCATTTCCTCTGATATCGACCCTTGTGGTGTTCAACCAGACTACTTCATCAGCGGTCACAGTTGTATTACTTACTTCTACACGTAGATGTTCGATCTGTCCATGTACAACCGTGATGCTTGATTGTGCTTCAACTCCACTAGCACTACTCAAGTTGACTGTCCAAGTTCCAACCTTATCGGCAGAGAACAAACCTGTATTACTGATGTTGCCATTCTCTACTTGCCAAGATAGCAATCCCGCTTCACTGATGTCCAAAGCATTACCCTTGGCATCCCTGAGTTGATAGTTGAATTGGCAAGTTAATCCTGCTGCAACACTTTCTGCGCAAGGGGTCAAATCAAAGGAAGAAGGCGCACCTGTTGCAACCTGCACTACAACATCGATGTCGACATTATTCCATGAAACAGTAACTGTTTGTTGACCCGCTGTATGAGGTTCAAAACGAACTGCTTCGTTGTATCCCGAAGGTGCGGCTATAGAGGTCAGAGTACCGTTAGTCACACTCCACGATAGAGATACTCCCGGTACAAGATTTCCGTGTTGGTCAACAACTACAACCATCAGATCCAAAGTAGAATCAGCGTCGATTGAACCTGAGACTGGAGTCACACTATGCAAAACGGGAGCACCTGGGTTGACATTGATTTGGATGATGTTGCAGATAGCACCAAAACAAGCGGTAATGTTCCAAACTCCAACCTTGTATGGAGTGAATAGACCGGTGCTGTCTATGTTTCCATTCTCAGCACTCCAAGTAACATTCTGAGTCAATTGATTGCCATCACTATCGTACAATCCATAGGTGAAGGAAACATTGGTGTCAGCATCAATATTGACACCAGTTCCTGGGTTTATGGCGATATTGTCAACATTAGTGTAATTGAACAATACCAAGGGACGGAACGCCTCAACAATTGACTCGCTTGAGTACAATTCTGCATTCATCTGCCCCATCGAGGTGGTAGTTCCAACGATGACGAAGTGATTCGGGCAACTTAGGCACAAACTCGGATTTGTCAAATCAAACCAAAATACCTCCCCGTGAGAGGTCAGGTACAAATTCACTGAATCGATTGCTGGTCCGTAATCAACTCCCTCCTGCATTCCAGCAGCGGACCATAGATTTCCACTCGATGACTGTAGCCAAGTACTACCCTGATCGCTGAATGGCAGATTAATCAGTGGATGGACGGAAAGTCTCATCGACATACCTCCACTTAATGATTGCAAATCCATTACTGTGAATCGAATACTGGCTGAATGAGCACTTGCATTAGCGGGCAATGGAATGTCACTGATGTCCACGGTGAACAAGGCCTTGCACTCATGGAATGGCATAACACCGGCTCCACTTCCACAACCTTCACCTACCAACAAATCTTCATTTGGATGGCTCTGAGCGGGGCTAGCATTACCAATCCAACCATCTATAACATCAGGGTGAACTAGATCTTCAACCTCTTGGGATTGTCTAAGTTCGTACGTCCAAGTCAAATCACCATTGTACGTGTTGTTTACCGGCGAACCGATGCCAAATGACCATCTGCTGCTTGAAGGTCCAGGAATACTGCCATTTATCGCTTGAACCCACCACTCATATTTCTCACCGGGAGACAAATCTGAAGATATCTGGTAGGTAGAACCGTTGAAGCCAGTATCTTCCCAACTTCGATACTTGTTTCGGCCTGAAGCGTTAGAGATGGTGACAATGTAACCTGTTGCATTCTGAACAGGGTTCCATTCCAACATTGGTTGAGTATCTGCCGACAATATCCAATTGTTCTCCTGATACACAGCTTGTCCGTCATTAGGAGAAATCAAAATCGGCTGAGAGGGAGGGAGTGAACCATTAGCATTGTCAACATATTCAACCTCCAACTTGGGGCGTAGAGAATTATTCCAATATTCCGAAGAATAGAAAATCATACTTGTCGAAGGTGTACCGACAGTGGTTAGCATGATTGTCATAGTCTTGTTACCAGACAAAACATTTGACTGAGCCAAAGAAGTGACATCCCATTCAATCCATGTATCTGGCGGGAACGTACCCACGGTTGAACGAGTTATTTCAGTAGCATTGCAAGTAGGGGCAGATAACTGTGTCACCGTATTCTCAAAGAAAGCCCCACAAGCATGGGCACTAATTGTCAACGGCGAGATCCCTATCACTTGATAGCGATACAACTTGAGCAGTACCTGAGTTGGAATCATATGCTGAGGGAAGTCCAATTCACCGAGATCGAATTCGATGAGAATACTCGAATCTCCGCTACCGCCGTGCGACATACCCAATGTCAGATTAGTGCTACTTCCATGATTGGTTGATGTAGCAGCGGAATCAATCCAAGTATCTGGCACACTCGGCAAACTTCCCGTTTCCTCAAACACTGCATCTCTATACAATGTGACACTATGGTTTCCTGTGCCATCATCGCTACCCTGAGGCGCAGGAACTCGGAAACTCATAGGGCTGCTCCAATTACCCAATCTATCTCCTTGGATTGCACGCACTCGCCAATATATCCACTCGTCTTCAGTGGTGTTGACATCGATGGGTATGTGGAAACTCAAATTGGCTACATCGAAATATGGGGTCGCATTGCTATTGGAAGTACAGGTCAATGAACTGCAAGTTCGTACAAAAGAACCGATAAATCTAGAGTTTGTTCCATATTGGAACTCCCATTCACTAATATTGGAATCACTGCTATTCCATCCGAATTCCAACGGATTCTGAGGAGACGGCCTTTCAGCGCCGGCGTCCCACATAACATTACCACTGGCTGGACTTTGCCCTGTTGAATCAGAAGGTGTCCAGCCATTTCCACTGCGCCAAGTCAAGTTCAATTTCGGACGATACTCGATGTCTGGATCTTCAGAACTGGCGAACTGGTGCCACTGCTTCGTGCTGTCTTCTGAACGGAACAGCAACCATACGCTTTGGTGTCCATAGAGGTGACCTAATTGAGCAGCATGCGAAATATCCCATGTATACCAACCATCTGTAGAGACTTCAACAACATCTAGCGGCAGACCCGCGTCTGCAGCCCCCAATGCTCCACCAGCATTCCAACTGCTACCATTGGCTCTTTGGTTCCAGGTAGCCGCACCTTCCACGAATCCCCAGTTCAATACCGAGACTGAGATGTTCTGTGAATTTGAGACTCCAGAATTCTTGTAGAGCGACAAAGTTGCACTAACCACCTCGTAAGGCGTCTTGATTGGATTGCCGCTGAGATTGTACATCATGACAGTTGTCGCTTCACCCAATGTCCCCACATGTGGAGGGTCACCCACAACAAGAGAGGTATTGCTCGCATGATTGGCATTTGTATAGATTCCATCTAACCAAGTATCCTCGAAATAGTCTGGCTCATTGATTTGCGGCAATGCAGAACCATCCTGAATTTCTGCGTAGGCATCGGTTGAATTTATCGCTCCACCCAACCAATTTGGTAAACAGAAAGTGTAGCCCTGACTGAAACTACCGAGAACATGGTCATCAACAGCTTGCACCGCCCAAAGATAGCACTTGCCGCTTGATAGATTACTTGGCGGAGTATAACTGAGATTAGTGAGAGTGAAGCCTGCATCTACAGTTGAATCCAAAATACTCCAGCCAGCCCTTACATCAGAGGAATCGTGGAACATGTACAGCCTCCATGAATCAATGCTACTTCCATTGGCATGAGTCCAATTCAGAGTAGGCGTTCCAGCAGGAAGCAGGGCTACACTAGAATTGTCCCACAGAACCTCTCCATCTGGAGCACCACCAGTAGCAGCGCTCTCGGAAGCGGATTGGGCACCAGTTGTCCAAGTTAAATTGGCCCAAGGTTGATCGCTACTAGAGTCACTTGAGCTAAACTTGACTTCTCCACGGTCATCATCAGCAACCAATGCTAATTCGATATGAGATACTCCCGCAGCATGTGCTTTCTGAGCGAGATAAGTAATGTCAAATGACATCCAATTGGTAACTGAAACATTCTGAACTTCGAAGAACACATCGCCTCTTATGTCGCTCAATTTAGTGGTCGAATTTGCAGACCAGTTGGCCGAACCATCCCTTGTAAGACCGGTAGCACTCTCATTCCAATATCCATTGACCGCGTGTATAGAAACGCGCTGAGTGGAAGAAGTACCCCACTCACAATACAGGTTGAGCAATGCTCTTTCTAGAGTTGCATTCTGCGGCATGGGAATATCGGTTAATGGAATCTTCATCAGAGCAGTTGCAGTTGAACCATCACTTCTCTCACCAAGAATCAAGGAACTATCAGAACCGTGGCTGCTGTTCAAATCAGTTCCTGAATGAGCAACCCAAGTATCAACAAACAGCGGAACTCCGAGTGATGGCATCGCTTCTTTGTGTCGCAATTCGACTGCGGCACTATCTGAATCAACCGTCCACGTTGTCAGGTCTGGAACATGGAAGTGATTGTATTGGCTCCAATTTCCGATTTGATTAGTAGATGATATTGCTCTCACGCGCCAGTACCATGTTTTGCCGACGGAGAGGTCTACTGGAACTTGGAAGGTCATGTTCGTAAGATCAAATCCACTACTGGTCCACGAACCATACGATAACAGATCAGCGCTGTCGAAAGAGGTATTACTATCGATATCAATGACGAAACCTGAAACGTTGGTATTTCCAGAATAGTTCCACTTTAACAGCGGATTAGGAATTGCAGAACGTTCTATTCCATCTTCGACCGACCAACTGCCGTTGGCTGGAGAAAGAGGAGTTGGTTCATCTGGAAGTGCCGAAGAGCCTGGAACATATGTGAATATCAATTCAGCCTTATTGCTTGAACTGGATACCGAATTTCCGTACAACAATGCCTCTCTGCTATTTCCGGTTCCCGCACCCAATACTGCTAGTATAACATCGAAGTTCTCACCATTTCGCATCGCATTCTGCACCCCAAGGGTGACATTCCATTCAAACCAAGACTCACTACTGCCGCTTATCGTAGTGGAAGACAACAACTGCCCTCTTTCCCATCCCTTGGCACCTACCGTTCCCCAAGATGTTCTTCCGTCGAACTGGTTCCAAGTTGCACTCTCTTCGGTCCAGTTGTGTTGATGGCTTTCATATGCACCAACATATGGATTGCCACTGGCATATGACATCTTGTATCGCAACTTAGCCTCGACCACAGCATAACCATCTGGCAAGCCATGAGTCATCAAGTGACAACCGAACAGTATCGCCGTCTCAGAGCCTCCGAAAATCGTGTTGTATGAAACCTGCATCTCTTCTTCGGAATCATAATTTGAAGTGGGAGTACCGCCATCGATGTAAGTATCCTGACAACTTGGATGTAGGCCATCCGATGAAGCATTACCATCTCGAAGATTGAATTGATAACGATCTCCTCCAAGGTAGGTTGAATTCAAATCAGTAATGAAGAATGACTGCTCATTCCATGAACTCCAAGTTCCGTTGCTGTCTACCTGAGCCATTCTCCAATAATACATATTTCCAGTGGACAGGCCATCGCTGGCAGTCAAGTTAAACGAACCATCACTAACTTGGAAATCGTTGTCAACAGCAGTATCGACTTCTTTGACGATATTTCGGAAAAACTTGTCATCCGAAAATTGATACAGAATTTCATTTCCTGAAGAGGCGGAAGCCTTCCAAGTCAATTCGGGGGTTGTGTTTCCAGATAGATTGTGTCCCGAAAGGTTCCATACTCCCTGACCCTTGATTGGATGCAACATCTCGACATTAGAAATCAACGTATTTGCAGACCACTTGTAAGTGACTTTCCAGTACGGTTGATCGCTAGAAGAACTTGCTTCAGTACTGTGGAATGTGACCTCGTTTGAAGAATAACTGTTCTCGTCGGGCATTTTCCCAACCATCAGAAAGTCAACCGGTTCAGTGGTTCCGGTAGCTACGTAAGACTGGAAGCCAATAGTAGAATTATATCGAATCTCAGAAGTGCTAGAAGACACATTGTAGTTCACAAATGAAGTGCGTAATTCCGTATCCCAATCATTGCTGTCTCCAAGAGGGCTATTCCAAGTAGCATCCTCCTCAACCCAATCCATGTGATTTTCAACGTAGATATCTGAAACTAGTACAGTTCCACTGGATGAACTCTTCTGCATAACAAACTCATTGGAGACAATCGTTACATTCGTAGGTAGACCAAGATGTTGTGCGTTCAATCTTAACATGGTCTTGTATTCGGTATCAGGAGAGGTGTCCGTCCCTATTTTGATGGTACTTTCTGAACCCAAGGAAGTTGTCTTTTGAGAAGAATCCAATTCTGCATCCCAAATGGTCTTGTCATCTAGACCAAGGTCAGAGGAGGTTATGTTGAGGGTTGCCGTACCATCTCCATTGTCAGTTATGTTATGAGCCGGTAAATTGAACCAACCGCCCTGCCATTTTCCGATTTGATCATCAGAACTTATCGAGCGCATTCTGTAGAACATTGTGCTACCATTGGAGACGGCTTCAGAAGCAGGAACGGTCATCGAACCGGTTCCTGTGCCTGTCTGGAAAATTGAAGCATTCGACATACTGGTCCAATGACCACCTTCATCTGAAGATTGACGGAACTCGCTTGATTGCGATAATTGAACTTCAACACCAGTTCCGTTCCAACCCTTCCATGACATCGTGGGAGTCGTATCTGCAGACAGAATGAAATCACCGGTCATCAACGAATGGCCATCCTCAATCCAATCAGGAGTTAATTCTCCCACTGGGCCTGCGCTACTATTGCTCAACACTACACTGAGTAAAGGATGGTAGGTAGAATTACTATAATCGCTAGTATAACACTCGGATTGAGAACTTGTTCCCGAGATGATGTATCTTGCCGAACTCCAGTTATTTGCCGCTCTGACCTGAATCTGTCTGGTGATGTTCAGAGAGACGGTGCCGTTGCTGAGCATATCGACACTCGGCTCCCAAGCACTCCTATCCTTGCTTGAATCTGCACCCATAAGATCCCAGGACTGCGAAGCATTTGGCCCCATCCAATTAGCATTGGTCTCATTGATGGCTGAAGTGACATTGGTAATGTAGAACTCAGTCGCATCGCCATCAGAATTGAAACATTCCAAATCGAGTGTCGCAGAATGCACAGTCATCGAAGAAGACAAGTTCAAGGTGAACTCGATCAACATACGGGCTTCAAATGTCCCACTTACTCCAATCAAGGCCGTAGTCTCAGAACCGTAGGTGTTTGAAGGAACGGTTGAATCGATATGGGTGTCAATGCTCGTGTTATATGTCCAAGTGAAGGCATTCGATGGTGCGGAATCAACTTCAGGTGAATCCCGAAGAGGTGCATTATCAAGGAATGGATAAGCAATATCTGCTAGCAGGAACATGGCTACCAAAATCATCGATTTACCAGAAACATGGAATCTTGTGGGCGCGCTTGACATGGCTCTCACCATCGGCGACGAATCTGACTGAGTTATGATGCTTCGCACTGGCCGCCCATAGGGCGGCCCCAGCATGAATGGCCAGTGATAAGGTTCATCGCCCCCCGTCTCAGCCATACTCCCGCATGAGCGAATTATGGGTTGAAAAGCACCGGCCCCGGTCGGTTTCCCAAATACGTGGACAAAGCAGTGCAGTCGAGAGACTGGTCGTTTATGCAGCCAATATCGACTTTCCACATCTGCTCTTTGCAGGACCCCCTGGAACAGGAAAGACAACCGCGGCGATGGCCCTCGCCAGAGATGTATTTGGTGAAGGATTCAGAGAGAATATGTTGGAAATGAATGCTAGCGATGAGAGAAAACTGGAGAGCATTCGCACCAAAGTCAAGCAATTCGCTAGAACCGCGCCCCTCCATGGTGCGGATTTCAAGATCATTTTCCTCGATGAAGCCGACGCACTAACCAATGACGCACAAGGGGCCCTACGTAGAATCATGGAAAAGTATGCTGAAACTTGCCGCTTCATTCTCTCCTGCAATTATTCCTCCAAAATTATCGAACCTATTCAATCTCGTTGCGCAGTCTTCCGATTCAGGCCGCTACCGGATGATGATGTCAAACAACAGATTGAACATGTTGCCAAAGAAGAAGGAGTGGAATTGGATGATGATGCTTGTATCGCTATAGTCGACATCAGCAGAGGGGATTTGCGAAAAGCAATAACCGCTCTTCAAGTTGCTGCAGCTCTGAATCCACACGTCAGCAGAGCGATGATTTACGAGACTAATGCAACCGCTCCTCCAGAAGCCCTACAGGCATATCTACTGGCTTGCAGAGAAGATGGCTTTCACGCTGCAAGAAGACGCCTGCGCGAACTACTCGACAAATTTGGTCTTGCAGGGACAGACATGGTCAACCAACTACATCGTGAATTGTATAATTCTGAATTCCTAAGCGAAGCCGCCAAATTGGATTTGACTGAACTGATGGCGGAGATAGATTTCAGATTGGTTGAAGGTGGCGGAGAAGACTTGCAATTGGATGCGATGACAGCCCGGATTTGTCAAGCATTATCCAATTGAAGACACAATTGGATTCTTCATTTTTCCAATTGATTATTCTGCCTCTTCAAGTGGCGCTTCACTAACGATGACCTTCCAAGAATAAGAGCGTGAATTCTCCCACGGATCTCCATCTTCACTTAGCGTCAAATCGATGACATGGATACCCGTATCTAATCCATCAGTAACTAATCGAATTGCCATACCTCTATCATATTCCTTGGAGACAATGGTCGGCCACGCATAGGTTCCGTTTGCACCTTGGTGCGAATCTCCCCAATCGCTCAAGTTGTCAAAGCTCGATTCAGATGAATTGAGAGAAATTTCAGTCCCATCGAATAGTGTCAACGTTGCAGAAACTTGTACCGCTTCTGAATTTAAGTTATCTCTAATTCCAAACAACAGCCAAATCTCACCATCCAATCTTTCTTCACCTTCGTCAAGAATAAATTCAATCTGGCCGCTTCCATCTAGAGCATCGTCTGTCAAGCGCAATTCTTCGCCATCGATTACCATAACAGTCCAAGCAGCAGCAACTTCGGGTTCCCCGATATCTGCAAATGGCGGATTAGCCAATAGAAATGAAAGAGCTAACCAAGAAAATACGTGCAAAAAGGAAGCCCTGAACCAAGTTCCCTTGCCGTAATGTTCGACAACCGCTTCCGACATTGCCATCCTATGCAATGAAGGGAGAAGGAAAATCAAGGCGATAGGCAGGAACCAGAGAAGATCTAGATTCCCTGAAGGATCCATGTTAGGCATAACGAGATAGCGCATCATCAAAGACACCACTATCGAAAAGGCGATGACTAGCCACATGGAATACATATCTGCTCTTTCTTTGGAGACATGCTTGACTGGGTCGAAAGCCTCGATTCCATGGTCGCGCCCAGAACGACCCTTCTTGTCGCCGTCCTTGCGTTTGCGAGAACCTCTGTCTGCCCGTGCCGCCGACATCGCTGTCTGCATGTCGACCATGCTGTCCGCGACCTGTGTCCGGCCTTTCTATGCTACGGAACTAGAAACTCATACCACTGGACTCAGTCTCAACAATTGTGAGTGCCGTGAGCGGGGGGTTAGCGAATTACCTCAATTCGCTAAGAACAACAAACAACATCACTCCCAAGATTCCGGCACTCGGACAAACCAATACCAACTGAGAGTGCCGGGAGCGGGGCTTGAACCCGCGACCTTCGGATGTCTCAGACATCACGGAGATTGACTTCAGCGCGAACAGTGCCTTTCGGCTGCCCTATGAGTCCGACGCGCCACCAACTACGCCACCCCGGCAACAGTGTGCCGACCTACCATACCGTCTTCAATGGTGCGGCTCAAGACCTTCACACTCGCGCAGCGTTGATGTGCCTCCAATAATTGGACCACAGTATGGCGCCCTCTGATATACCCGCAGAAGGTAGTCGCGTCAAGATGCAGGTTGAAGGGCCTGCAGGAGAAACTCAGCACACTGGAGTTATTCTACCACCTGCTGATACAGGATTTGTATCCCTCAAACTCGACAATGGATACAATGTCAGCCATCCCTTATCGAATATCACCTCGTTGAAGTTGCTTGCCGAGGCAGTTCCCAGAGTAGAATCCGAAAATGGGGAATTGGAATTTGATGCTACGCTGCCCTTGATTCGCATCATCCATACAGGAGGAACCATAGCAAGCAAAGTCGATTACAGTACCGGGGCTGTGGTTGCAAGGTTTGAGCCTGAAGAGATGTTGGCTGCAATACCTGAACTTGCTCAAATTGCGCGTATCGAGGCTGTGAAAATTGGAAATATGTGGTCGGATGACATGCGCCCTCAACATTGGAACTTGATTTCTCAAGCGACTGCACAAGCCTTCGAAGAAGGTGCTGTTGGTGTTGTTGTAACTCAAGGGACTGATACGATGCATATGACTTCATGCGCTCTTTCAATGGCTTGGTCCGGCACAGGAGGAAGGCCTCCTGGAAGGATTGCAATAACCGGTTCTCAGCGTTCCAGCGATCGTGGTTCTAGCGATGCTGCTGAAAATCTGATGGCCGCAGTACAATGGGCAGCCCATGGACCACAAACCGATGGGGGGCTGGGTGACTCGGTAGTTGTAGTCATGCACGCAGCATCAGAGGATGGACGCTGCTCAGTACATCCGGGCTCTTCCGTTCGCAAATCGCATTCAAGTCGAAGGGATGCCTTCCGTTCAATCAATGCGAATGCCATCGCTGATATCATTCTGAGTCGTGAAGGTCCACGTATCGAGTTACGGGAGTCTTACAATCCCACAGATGAAAGACCCATCTCAAGCACCCCCACTATCTTCGACACAAACATCCGAATCAGCAACCTAGTGGCAGGACCTTATCTCCAAGCAGAATTGATTGATGCGGTAGCAAAAATGGGAGGAGATGCCATCCACATACAGGGAACTGGTTTGGGACATTTACCCATTGAGGACCCGATGCAAGATGCTCCTGAAAATACAGAATTGAAAGCCGCTTTGAATCGATGGAGCGAAAGTGGAGGGATTACTTTAGTCAGCAGTCAATGTATCGAAGGACCAGTAAACATGGCTGTCTACTCAAAAGGTAGAATCCAACAAGAAATGGGAATCTTGGGCCATAACAGTAGGTGTGGACCAGATGCCGCAATGATCAAACTACATTGGCTGCTAAGTCAACATGGCAAGGATATCGAAAAGATAACTGAAGCATGGCAAGATGATTTGGTAGGAGAAAATCCTGAAACAATGAGTGAATAAGTGTAGAATGACAACCGCGCTGGTCAATAATGAGGAATAGGACGGAGAGATATGACGCACGAGGATTCGCTCGAGGAACTGCATGAACGCAGATCTACGGCTGAAGCTGGAGGCGGGATGAAAAAACTGGAAGCAATTCGCGCCAGTGGTAGAGGGACTGCGCGCGAACGCATTCGAAAACTAGTAGACGAAGGTAGTTTCAATGAATTGGATACTTTCGTCAATCATCGCAGCAGTAGCGGCAATCTACACATGCTGAGCCACCTTGGAGATGGTGTTGTCGCTGGGCACGGAACTTTGGATGGCAGGAGAGTGTATTGTTTCGCACAGGATTTCTCGGTACACGGAGGCAGCATGGGTGAAATGCACGCCCGTAAAATTGCCAAAGTAGTGGAAATGGCGGAAAGAGCAAAGGTACCATTGATCGGTATTTGGGATGGTGGAGGCCAGCGCGCTCAAGACGGAGTCGCTTCATTGGGTGGCACTGGAGACTTGCTTGACCGCTTGGTACAATGCAGTGGACGCATCCCAATGATCAGTCTTGTTTTAGGCCCAGTAGTTGGAGTCTCAGCCTTAGCAGCCAGTCTATCGGACTTCACCATTCTCGGCAGAGAGCATGGGCAATTATTCATGTCCAGTCCATTAGAGACTCCTGAAATAATCGCAGAAGAAGTAGATGCGAGAGGCCTTGGAGGCGCAGACTTACACGCCAGTCGTTCAGGAATTGCTTGCCTAGTGGCCGAAGATGAAGATGATGCCATCGACATCGTGGCCTTGTTACTCAGCCACCTGCCAGACCACAACATGGCGGAACCACCGCACCTGCCTAGTGCAGACCCATACGATAGATTGTCCGAGGAATTAGAAGGAATGGTCCCAGATAACCCAAACAGGCCCTATGACATGCTCGATATCGTCAGAGAAGTTGTAGACGATTCAGAATTGTTAGAATTGTTTCCCTCGTATGCAGACAACATTGTGATTGGCTTCGCGCGCTTAGATGGGTACCCCGTAGGGATTGTTGGAAATCAGCCCAAAGTATTGGCCGGCTGTCTTGACATAGATGCGTCAATCAAGGCTGCACGATTTATTCGCACCTGCGATGCATTCTCTATTCCAGTGATAACATTCGAAGATGTACCAGGGTTTCTCCCAGGGGTTGTACAGGAATGGGGGGGCATCATACGCCATGGGGCAAAATTGCTGTTCGCCTATGCCGAAGCGACTGTGCCCAAGTTGACGGTGGTGGTTCGCAAGGCCTACGGAGGTGCATATCTAGCAATGGCTTGTAAG
>DAWL01000009.1 GCA_002505935.1 Euryarchaeota archaeon UBA226
CCATCACTCTTCACCTCCAGAAACATCTTCTGCTTCTACGGGTTTTGATTCTGAATCTCCAACTGCGCCGGCGCCAGTACCGTGTCTTTCATGGAGATAGGATGCTTCAACAACCATGCTTTCTGGCTTACCATAGACATGTGCCACACCGGTTGTCGTGGGCTGACCGAAACGTGTGTTGACATCCTTGACAATGATACAATCCCTCTTGGCCTTAGGCTCAAGCGTGGCTATCATGTCCAGCAATTCGTTGCGGCTGGGGGTTGGCTTGCCTTCATGGCGCCATCTGAAATCAATCTCGATTCTGTCGAGTAAATCATTTTCCTTGCGTTCCAATATCTCCATCTTCTCATCTCCTTCAGTGGACATTCACCTTGAGTGCATAGGTTCCAGGTTCGCTAATGTTGAGCCTTTCTGCGACTTCGGCTCTCTCCGGATTAAGGATGATAACATAGCCTAGATGGTCAGTGGTGACCTTAGCATCTGGATGATGAGGGCATTGGTCTACGCCATCATCGAGTATTCGGTGGCATTCGCCGCATGCATAGGGTTGTTTTGGCATTTCATCACCTAATCTTCACGCTCTTCCATGAGCCATTCAATCCCGCCTAAACCGGGTTGCTTGCAAGTCAGCCCAATTTTACTCTGACGAGGGTCAGTTGAATTAGGAGCTAGAGAAACAATTCTTGCTCTGACGAAACTGCTGGTCTGCAATCGACGGCCTGTCTGCCTTCCTTCGATCATTCCCATACCAACATTAACGTCAACATGGTCCTCCATTATCTGCGACTTGTGAAGCAAAGCCTCCATTGGACCTATTCGTACGAATGCACCGAAATCATGTACCTCGGAAACAGCGCCTTCGACAACCTCGTAATCATCCATACAGAACAATACTGCATCGAATTTGACATTCTGATAGATGGCACCATCTCCATGGATGATGCGGCCCCTCCCGAGTGGTTCATGATTCAAGGTAACCAACACGAATCTGTTATCATCATCGAATCTGCCCTCAAATGCAGTTGCTGCCAATTTGTCAATGTGTTGATTCAAGGATTGCCCTTTACGAATATATTCCGCGGGTATCCTGATGATATCTTCCTTCTGCACCAATTTGTACATTCTTTACACCTCGCTTCAGAGCCCTCTTCCAAGGTGTTGGAAAGGACGGAAGGAATACCCATTCCGTCCTTCACCGGCATACGCCTCGGGAGAGAAAGCGACCAAAGTCGATTCGGCGACCTATGGCCCCTTCATAAGCCCACCGACAGGACCCCAATCCATGCTGAACAGATATCCACTCAATTCTAGGGCTCGCATGATGCCTTACAATCTGCTTTTCGGGACCCTAAGGGTCCCGGTCAACATAACCCTATTAGGTGCATGAAAGGCAGACATACCTGTTGGAATGCTGAAGGGATGTTGGAGAACTGCGGTCTTGATGGCCCTATTGATGCTTCCATTTGCACCTTTGGCTAGTGTTATTGTTCCCAATTCAGAAGTATCCAATGCCGAAGCAAGAGATTCAGAAGCATGGTATGGAGATGAATTCTGGGGTCAATTTAGGCACAATCCAACGCGGAATTCGAGCATGCCTGCCCATTCAAGTGATGGTGGGCCAAAAGATGGATCCGTCGACAACGTTACTTCACTGATGACCATTGATGATCCAGTAGTTAATTGGCATCACCTTACTGATCCACATTATGGAGCCGATGGATATGGTACCGTTATTGGCGATTTTTCTTCCTCGATAACCGCTCCACCTGCGGCTGCAGAACGATGTGGACAGGGGATCTCCTTCGCTGTAATGGTTCACTCACAGGATGTTGGGGGACAAAGCCACAGTATTCTGAGCATCATTGACGGCAGTTCAGGAAAAACCGCTTGGAAAGTAGACCTCGGTACAACTGAACCTGTAAAGGCAGCACCTGCTGTAGTGGATATTGATGATGATGGCTTACTAGAGATTATGGTGGCATACGATAGTGATGCTGCGGCCAACCTAGAGGTCTATTCACCTCGCCTCAGTTGCTCTGAGTCGGGATGGGATAGTTCGGGACACACTTCCGAATTACTGTGGACATGGAGCGATTCTGAAATGAGACTTGGTACGGACTCGCCTCACTTTGCCGTACAACAGAGCGATCATTTAGTCTCCACACAGTTGCTCATCGCCGATTTGCAAATGGATGGTGGCGCTGATGCAGTTCTAGCCCTAATAGACCAGAATACTGGAAATCCAACCATCAAAGCCATTCAATTGTCGACTACTGGGCCCCCGGACCCAACATGGAGCGTTACTTTGGATAGAGGAACGCACGTTTCGGACCCTACTTGGGTAGCCATGGACGATTTGAATTCGGCAATTCTACTCACAACTATTGATGGTAGCAATGGAAACATGTGGGTATGGAGAATTGATGGAGCAAGTGGTTCGCTTGATTGGGAGAGAGTAACTCTTTCTGGAACTCAAACTGATGCTGACCCTGTTCACCTCCGAGTGCCAGGTCCGATAGTTGCACAACTCGATAATGACAATGCGCCTGAAGTTATTTTCACCATACCTTCAGACCAGAATGGTAGGAGTTCTGGAAATGGAGCAACATATGTTGCGTGGGATTTGACCTCAACGGATGAACTTTGGAGATTCAGAGCATACAATGGCTACGCGGATGCAGCTCCGATAGCGATTGATGATGATGGAGATGGCATACACGAAAAGGTCTGCTGGGTGACTTGGTACAGTACCAGTAGCCTTACCTTCGAGAGACAGGGGTTAGCAGGCTGTCATGATGTAAGTGGGGAGCCAAGCGAATTATTCAGACACACCATGGACTCCAGTAGCGGAAACGACAACGATGAGATTGCCGCAAGTGCGCCACTATCAATGGACATTGACGGGGAAGGCGATAACGAATTGGTGGTTGCCTTCGGGCGCAGATTATTCGCCTTTGATGTTGGAACGGGAACTTCTGCAGGAGTAAATTCAGACTGGGCAAACGCCCTTGCCCTTCCGCACCGAACGTGGTCAAGTCCTGCAGCAGGTGATCTGGATGGAGATGGCGCACTAGACCTATTGATTGGAGATACGTTAGTCAGTAGGACTGAAGCAGACGCAGCCCCAACTAGTGATTCGCGAGGGATAACGTTCAATCCCGAACAACCAGATCCTGGCAAAACGGTTACCATTAGTGCTCAATTCTCAAACATCGGAACCACTGCCTTTGAAGGCGGATTAGATGCTGTTCTCTATCTTGGAGGAGAGGAAATTGGTAGGCATCGCAGTACCGATTTAGAACCAGTAGCACCTACTGGAGATGGAGGGCCTGTTTCATTCAGTGTAGATATTGTAGCCACCCGCGGAGTCCATGAAGTCAAACTTGTTCTCGACCCC
>DAWL01000117.1:0-4590 GCA_002505935.1 Euryarchaeota archaeon UBA226
ATATTTCTCAAACCAAGCGATTATCTCTTCTGAAGAAGTACCAAACAATACTTTCAATGCAACTTTGAAATTCTTTGATGTAGAGAGATTGAGTTGCAATAACTCCTCTTCAGCCTCTTGATTCTTACCGTCTTTAACTAGTGCAGAAACAATATGCCAACGAAGTGTATCTGCTGCTTCCTTATCTGCATTGGATTCAATCAACAATTCAAGTCCAGAACGCATCTCTGCAAGACCTAGGTCGATATCATCTTCGGGGGCAGATAACCAGCCCGCAGTTCGTAATGCACGCGAGAGAGAATCTTGTCCTTGACGTTCAAGTGCATCTTTCCAATCCGCCTCTTGGCCCGACCTCAATCTATGCAGCAACAACTGATCAGCAATTATGCCCTCCATTTCTTCGATTTCGTTTTGCTTTAGAATCTCATTTACTGCAGCATCATTGCTGGCTAAAGCCAAGAGGCCCGATAACAGAGAAGCCGGCGGTTCAAGAGAACGAAGTTCAGCGGTCAAAAGCCTTCCATCTTTCACTTTGCCAGAATTAATCTGTAGTTTGACGCGTCGCAAATCGACTTCTGCGGCTGGTGGCAATACGAACGGCAATTCCATATCAAGAAATGATATGAGAGAACTTCTGTCAAGTGGATCTATTCTGGCTCCTGCAAGCCAATCATTGAGGTCACTCACTGCTGAACTATCACTTTCCTCCTTGGCAGGATGAGCAGCGAACTCCGCTAATAGCGGGGTTTGTTCCGCCATCTTTCCCCAAACAGGATGAACTCCGTTGGAGCACTCAGATCTCAATGCGACCATGACAGATTCATCTGAATCACTCCACGAATCACCATCTCTCGATTTGTGTATCAAAAGCACTGCTAATCTGAACGCTGCAGGTAAATCGCTGTCGAGGAGAACTTCATTTTTCTCAGGCAGTAGATCCTGTTGAGAGGAGCGGCCACCGCGTCCTCTTTTCATTCTGCGACCGCCTGCCGATCTCTGCTTACGTAGAGGAGACGAGGAACTACTCCCCTCCTCGCTAGGAGGCTCTTCCTTACGAAGTGCAACGAGCAACAAACCCTTCCAAGCCTTTGGAAGTAACTCCCATACTGAAGAGCGAGTAACGTGGTATTGACGACGTTCTGCGGCATCGCCACCCTTGAGACCTGATTCGAGGCCTTCAAGCAGTCTCTGTTCCAACATCAGCAACCAGCAATCGCCGGCTTTAGTCCCCCCCTTTGAAGGCACCGCCGAGGACCAATCCAACCGCAAGTTCAATCATCAGCAACATTGTCATCTTGAGTGGGTGGAAGTGATGGATGTGACCCGAACCATCATCCTGCTGCTGCATCCACTCCTCGGAGTATTCATGCTATACTGGATTCTCAAGCAACATGGATGGCGAAGTCGGGGGCGTTCACTCAAGGGTGAACAAAGAGATGAGGCCAGAGATTCTCATGAAAAATGGGGCCGTAAGTTCTTGCCAGCCGCTATTGCCGTAGTTACCATAGCCTTCGCTGCTCAAATCATCAGGGGTGTAATTGATGGATTTGGTTGGAATTACTATCTCGCTCCAAGCGTGCACGGTATCTTTGGAATTCTCGGATTAGGATTGTTGCTCATTATGACAAATATGGGTAAAAAGACCTCGACTGCAAGAAAGCAAGGCGAAAAGTGGAGCAAGTTGAAAATCACACATGGCAGAGCGGCAGATATCGTAGTCATTCTAGCCCTATTACACGGTTTCATCGGCTTTCTCTACATCTTCGAAGTGCTGTAGTACATTACTCGCTTTCTGAGGCGATAACGTTGCTATGTCTTCCACCGGGTAACCATTCTGGGGTCCACCAATTCCATTTGCCCATCAAACGCATAGTAGCAGGGACCAACAGTGCTCTGACAATGGTTGCATCAATGAAGATGGCAAGAGCGAGTCCGAATCCAATTTGTTTGAGGATCAAAACCGATGAAAATCCAAAGGAACTGAAAACAACTACCATGATTGCTGCTGCCCCAGTAATCAATCTCCCCGTCCTTTGCAAACCATTTGCGACGGCAGTGGTGTTGTCTCCTGTACGCTCCCATTCCTCATGAATGCGCGATAGCATCAGCACCTCATAATCCATTGATAAACCAAAGACAATACAGAACATGATTACCGGATTCGTAGCATCTATCGGTTGAGGGCTGAATCCTAGAAGGTCTGAACCCCAACCCCATTGGAAAACCACTACCAACATCCCGAAGGATGCCGAAATCGAAAGGATATTCATGACCACTGCCTTGAATGGAATAATTACACTCCCAACCTGGATGTAAATCAGGACAATAGTTGCAATGAAGATAAATGCCAATGCGATCGGTAGATTTTCCTCAATCGCATCCAATGTATCAGCGCTGTAGGCAGCAAATCCTCCTACCAGCATCTCCGCTGCATCACCCATCTCAAGTACTGCTGCTAACTCTCCAATATTCTCTCTAATCGCCTCTACAAATTCTCGAGATTCAACACTTGTTTGCGGTCCATCCATAGTGACCACAATGAATGTTAAGTCAGATGCTACGAACTTTTGCCGGAGATATTCTCTTGATGCATTCTGCTCAGGGCTGAGGAATTCAGCAGGAGTCGTCCAGAATAGAACCACCTCATCTTCGCTCATCTCAACCGATGGCATAGCGGCACCAAACACTCCAACGACATGAGAATCATTGAGCATAGAACTTATCCAACGATATTGCTGTCTGAGGTTATTCTCCGATAATGGATTACCTCCATCCATGTCCACAACCATGAAAGCAGAATTCTGAGCACTCTCCGGCCACAGATTGTTGATGTGATCAGAGCCCTCTCTTGATTCATCATCAGGTGGTAGCGCTTCTACTGAAGACAAGGATAACTCTGCTTGCAAGAATGGTAATCCTGCTCCGAGCAGGATGATGAATGTTGGAATCAGTACCGCCCACGGATGTTTCATCACCGTCCTTGCGATTTTAGCCCACATTCCATCATCAGTATCCTTACTCGACATAGAGAATGGAACCTTCCAAGAATTCACCTTAGGGCCAAGCATGGCCATAACTGCTGGTAGTACAATAACCGAGTATACCATCGCTATACTGACTGCAAGAGTGCCACCAATACCTAGACTTGGAAGACCTGTGTTTTCAAAGAACAACATCCCCATCAGCCCGATGGCAACCGTAATTCCAGAGTAAAATACGGCTTTACCAGCAGTAGCTACGCTCATTGCAGTAGCAGTGCGAACATCCCGACCTCTATCCAATTCCTCCCTGAATCGATTGACCAAGAATAGCGAATAATCTATCGATACACCAATTCCAATCAAGGAGATGATGTTGGTAGAATATTGTGTGACATCAGTTACGTTTGACAGCCAAATAGTAATCCCCATCGCAGCCAAAACGGTGAGCACACCAACTCCAACAGGTAGGAATGCGGCAACAACAGAACCGAAGACGATTCCAAGAATGATTAGTGACAATGGTCCTGAGAACATCTCAGCCTGAATCAGATCATCCTGGATTCTCTTGTCAAAGGAGTACCCAATGGCTAAATCTCCTGTACGCCAAGAATTGAATTCAGAATCTATCTGTATCGAATCATGAACCTCGACATATCGATTCTTTGACTCCTTGCGATCACCATCGATGTAGATTCTATTTATGGCCCAGAACCCATCATCCTGCTCATTGATTCTAGTATATCTCTCCTCATCAGAAACGCTCCAAGAATAATTGACTTCGATATCATCTCTAGTTTCAAGTTCACTCAAGGCATCTCTAACTGCACTCCTCCACTCCTCAGAACTATCGTTCAACGATTCATGATGTACAAGAAAAACGAATACGTTACTATCTCCTTCTTCAGAGAAGAAATTGTCTCGATATATTTGGCCTGCTCTCAAACTTTCCAAATCACCTTCACCGTAAGCTTCCGCCCAATCAGAACCCATGCTCATCAAGGAAGCTAAAGCGATACAAGCTAGAACTCCAATTACTGTAACCTTACGCCTATGGTCATAGGTAAACTCACCTAGACGATAGAACAAGCGACCCCGCAAAGCCTCAGGGTCAGTATGCGACTCGCTCATAAATCGGTGCGGTAAACTCCACTATTTGAACGGCTGTTCATCTCTTTCTCCAACACTCAAGCCAGCCTGCTAAATTCTTCTCAACATCTGATGATTCTACTGGGCGATTAGCAATCTTGCCATCCTCAGATAGGGGCTGAACCCTACAACCACAAGCATTGTAATGCCCCCCTCCCGTTTCATCAAAGAGCGTGGCCATTCTGGTCAAATCGAATATTCCCCCTTCAGGATGAAGGAAACTATTGCAATAAAATGAAGCGGACAGGGCTGGCCTATCAGGCGTGCTGATATCGCCATCAACCCAGCCATGAATGATACAACAAGCATCGCAATCCTCGCCAACATATGCCGTCAAAGCATAACCATTGGTTCTTTCTCCAGTATCATCCATTCGCAAAATCGCTAATCTATCAACAACTTCAACGTTCTCAGCAATTATCTTGTTCAGACGCTCTGAGGCTGCTTGCTGTTGTTTGCACCT
>DAWL01000117.1:4961-7988 GCA_002505935.1 Euryarchaeota archaeon UBA226
TCACCAACGATTGCACATAATCATCGTCCTTTGCGTCAATACTACGAGAAAACCATAGCAAGGGATGGCCTTGCCTCAACTCCTGAAGTTGCAGGCCGCCTGAATCTAAACGGTCAACAAATTCCATAGCATTGCTTAGAGACGGAAGATTCTCCTCACCTGAGAAGTAATCCCAAGCAACTCTTGCTGCAGATGGTTTATCCTCCCAGATGCAATATCCACCTGCAGCAGTAAATTCTTCCTGAACCTGATTTGAGGGCCTATTTGTTGCATGATGATCAAGATATAGCCCACATTCAATGTGAAACGGCAAATCACAAATTGCTGTCTTTCTATCAATCAAATGATCTACTACCCCCCCGCGAATTTCAGCAGGGTGACTGAACCTTACTTCTGCATTCGGAAAGTTGGTTTTCAAAACAACTGCTGCAAACAAACCATCCATGTCACCATCAGCGATTATTCGCTCAATGACAAGTCCATCCAAGTCCATTCGCCCCCTCCTGAACTGTGGGGGAAAAACTTGGCTGATGAACCAATCGCCAACCAAGTATTCGCTTCGTATCTTATTCTCTATGGAAAATGTCATGACCAAGGGCGATGAGGAAAGAATGTGGAGACCTCTTGTGGAGTAGTATTGATCAACCTCGGCAGTATCTTGTTACTGGAATATCCTCAGGGGCACTGGGATTTTCCAAAGGGCCATCTTGAGGAGGGGGATGAATCGCGTCAGGCGGCTGCAAGAAGAGAACTTGAAGAAGAAACTGGAATAGATGATGTGGATATCATCGAAGATTTTGAAATGCGAACAGAATACAGTTTCAGCCATAAAGGCAAAAGAATCCACAAGCAAGTGTATTGGTACATCGGAATTACGGAACAAATGGAAGTCACCATCTCTCACGAACATCGCAATCATCTCTGGCTAGATTGGGATCAAGCAATGGAAGTCTTAACGCACAAAGAATCTCAAGATATTCTAGCCGCAGCACAACGACACATGGATTAGATAAGCCAAAAACAGGTATTTATGAGCAAATATGCCTCAAATTAAAATACCTTGGAGGACGATTTACTCATGAGTAATATGACCCTTGAAAGTATTCTAAATAGAGTCTCAATGGCGATTTCGTCTCCTTTGGCAAATCGAATCATCATGTTCACCGCGATTATTTGGTTCGGAGCAAGTATACTCTCTCAAGCCTTGTACATGGGATTCAACGGACGACCATATGATTCGATGATGATGATTGAATTTCTAGGTCCGTTCTATCTATTGGTTATCGTTGTTGAATTGATGATTTGGGCCTTGATCGGACTGGTATTGGTCAACAAATTGTTGACCGGAAAAATAGTCGAAGACAATACTCCTACTACATCGTGAGAGAGAAGACTGATGTTTGACCACCTTTTGCAAGACCTGATGGTGCGCATCAATCGTGTCCATACCGGAGGAGGGGACGGAGGAGAGACTTCCTTGGTTGACGGGTCAAGGGTCAAGAAATCCAGCCTCAGAATCGAAGTTGTCGGTACCGTAGACGAATTGAATTCCTTCCTAGGCGTTGTCAGAATGGAATTAGGACGCTTGGACGACATGCACTCCGATGGAAGAATCAAGACTAGTGTACAGAAGGCAGCCAAACTTGGCGAAGTGGCAATCGCTAGAGTTCAACAGGAGTTGTTTGATCTCGGTGCTGAATTGGCCTGCCCAAATGACAACATTCCCGTAGGAATCGTACTCCTTGGAGATGATGCTTCACAGAATCTAATAGATGAAATGGATGCATGGCTTGAGAAATTAGAACCCCTGAATTCATTTATTCTTCCTACTGGTGAAGGACCTGTTGCGTGGTTGCAATTGACCCGCACAGTGGCTCGAAGGTTGGAGAGGAGATTGGTCGAACTCGATGAAGAAGATGGGCTACGCCCATTCCCTATCGCCTACATCAATCGTTTATCCGACTGGTGTTTCGTACTTGCCCGTTGGTTGACCAGCAGAATTGGAGGGCAAGAAGTTCTCTGGAAACCAATCGCTGAGCGTGGTGGAGGAGAGGCAAACAAAGCCAGAATGATTTCTGGACACGATGATGTTGATTCCGCCCTAGAGGACCTCTGATTATTCGGATTCAGTATATTGTAAACCAATGGTCGCCAATGCTGAATCTATGGCTTCAATCCAGGCAGAATCAACTGCTTCCTCGCCGCCCTGCTCAGCCAATCTTTGGCCCCAATCTGCAGCCAAAACAGCATCCCCTCTAGCAGAATGTATTCTGTGCAAAGCCAGATAAGCCATTGGATTGAGATGCTCTTTCTCTATATCCCACGCCTTTTCAAAACAAATCAATGCTCCATTCGGACCATCTAACAATCCACGTTGTAGATTTCTCAATCCAGCCTGTGACCATGCCTGTGGTAACCTTCCAATCAATAGCCCACGGAATACCAGATATACTTCTCCCATGCAAACGAATGAGGCCAAAATGAACGCTGATATTTGCTCAAAGGTTGACATAGCATCCCATTCATTCCACAATAACCCTATACTGCCGGCACAGAGTAATACGCCTGCAAATGGAGCGATTAACACATCCATTCTAGTGTAAGTCATATGTCGCATACCTACAACTACTCCAAGGCCTCCAATCAGTGTCAAAGTGGCCAACCAGATCCAATCGCTGGGAGGTTTGGGCGCACTTTCTGCTAGCAACCCCAACAAACCGAGAACAAGTAGTAGGCTGCCAAATCTACGGGACACTTCTGGAAAGGGTTGGTGAGCACTCATGACTATCAGAATCAATCCCAGTGCAGAACACAGCAACGCGTGTTCAATCCCCATGGCCGCTGCATGAACAACCTCTGTTTGAAGGCTGTGTTCACCACATCTCGCGCGCAACCATCAAAGATTTGCACCTATCGACCTAAGTTGATGGGTTGGTGGCCATTTTCTCGTAAATCCTCGGACGATGGTGGTGACAACCTCCACATCAAAGGAACCAAGGTTTGGTTAGAAGATCTACGAGAAGTGTG
>DAWL01000120.1:0-5073 GCA_002505935.1 Euryarchaeota archaeon UBA226
GATTGTCCAAAGACGTCCATCGGTTGCATCTTGGCGGCTTTGAATGCGGGTCTGATACCAAATAGGAAAATCAGGGCCATGGAGCCCAATCCAATCATCAATAATATGTCCAGATAGTGATGAACCTTGACGACAGGCATATCGAAGAATGAGAAATAGAATTCTGTGAATGCTTTGGTTCCGAAAGGTGAAATCCCTAGCAATATTCCTAGAATAATACCGGGAATTCCTAACACCAATGGAATTAGCATGTACACATTACGTATCTCATTCCCTGGTGTACCCACTGTGCGCAGTACGGCTATTTCTCTAGCCTGACTCTTGACCAGACGGTCGATTGAGATGGCTATTACCAGACCGCTGATGAGCAAAAGTATGACCAAAACGAAAGGCGTCATTTTCTGTGAACCTTCTAGATCTATACGCAGCATTTCAGGACTCTTCATACCGCTTCTATCAACTACGTCTCCTTGTAATCCAGAATCCCGCATATCCGATAGCAGCCCTTCCCTAACTTCATCCAATTCCTTTCCTTCATTGATGTCGGTTGTCGAAGCGATGTCGAAATCTGGAGTTCCTGGTAGGTCGATGTGCAGGCTGTTCATAGTGCCCGCTTCAAAGCCAGCGATTCTTGCCAATTCATCGGCAGAGAAGTAGGCTACAACGAAATTTGCATTATCAGGGAATAGATTTCCTTCAGGCATATACCAAAGGTGGTGTGGATTGTAGGCAATTCCTACTATGGTGAAGTTGTGCATTCCTTGACCGGCTCCGATTTCTAGAAGATCTCCGACCTTCATCGAATGCGCATTTGCAACATGAGCATCCAATACAACTTCGCCCAAACCTGGTGCCATCTCCCCTTCTACCTCATAGAGGGTGGAGACCTGATTTTCTGTCATTCCATGCCAAGTTGACCTAATCCAGTGTTCGCCAGTTTCGTTGACTAATCTAGTCTGCCCGTCGAGAGTAAGTCTCGCTTCGCATTTCCAATCTGAGTGATTTAAACACAATTCAGTGAATCTTTGTTCAGGCATTTCTGAATCGCTTACCAATAGATCTGCAAGATTGGTTTCTTCATAGAAGTCATCGTATACGGAATTCATGTTCCGGTTGAATTCGCTCATTGTCACCCCGAGATATACGCTGAGAGTAATCAATAGAATGACTGTGAATACTCGCACTTTGTTCCGCAGTAAACTGCGTCGCAACCTTACGATCAATAGGCCGTTCACTTACTCACCCAATGATATCGTTAGCTATGTCTTTAATGGATTCAACCAATTTCTTTCCACCTTTGGCTAGATCACGAACAGCGTTCTTCGCCTGCCCTTTCAATCCCGCCATCTCTCCCGGTTCATCTGAGACAATTTTTCCGCTATCCAACCTGATGACTCTGGTAGCGAATCTAGTCAATGATTCGTCGTGCGTGACGAATATGGTGGTAATCTCATCTCGGCGACAATTGTCGATTAGAGCGTTCATCACTTGTACAGTAGTTTCAGAATCGAGGTTTCCAGTTAATTCATCCCCGAGGATCATCCGAGGGCGTTTAGCCATCGATCTAGCAATTGCAACTCTTTGGCGTTGACCACCACTCATCTGTGCTGGAAATCTGTCATCAAGACCTTTCAATCCAACATCTTCGAGTTGTTTCAAGGCGAATTCTTTGTCCCTATTTCCCGCAAGTTCCTGCACTAGAAGCACGTTTTCTAAAGCGGTAAGGTCCGCCAAGAGATTGAAGAATTGGAAAATATAGCCGATATTGTTTCGTCGAAAAGCAGTCATCTCTTCCACCTTGCTTGAAGGTACCATCTCATCATTGAAGCGGTAACTTCCTTCGGTGGGAGTATCTAGGGCTGCAATGAGGTTCAACAACGTGGTCTTACCAGAACCAGAAGGTCCCAATAGGGCGATTATCTCACCTTCTTCAATCACGAGGTCGATACCATCCAAGGCCTTGACCTCGGCCTCTCCCTCTCCAAAGAAACGCTTCAATCCTTCAATTTCAAGCAATGCCATGGGTCTCATTTCTGCGAGTTTTGATTGGTTCTTCAGTCATTTGGTAGCAGTTTCACAACACAATCGGCAGCATCAAGACCTATTCCCCCTTGTCAGGATTCATGCGCGAGGTTAGGCTGACGTGGTCTTCAGAGAACCTCGAAAGTAGTGAATTTGGCAGTTTATGCAAAGTCTGTAGCAGCATGGAGGTCTTGGGACACCTAGATGTTTCCAGTAGTGGAGTAAGACAATTGGTCAAGGTTAAATTTCTTCCAGAAAAAGGCATTGAAGATTTGGCAGAGGTAGATTTTCTGTCGGTTGAAGGACCCTTGCCACCATTTGAAGTTCCAGAGACAGGAGGTGAGGGATACATGGTCTTGAGTAATACTCACGAATTATCCACAGGCGCAATTATGATGGATGACATCACGGTCCTACCCCCCTATAGACTGGGCAATGATGGAATGGTGATCAACGTTAGAGGCCTTCCTTCCGGAGTCTCAACTTTCCTCAAATTAGCGAAGGAGGTATTGCCTCCTGATGGGATTGCAGTGATTTCAGGGGGAGAGAGTGACAAGGGTCTAGCCAATATCTTGACCGATAAACAGAGGCAGGCTCTCAAAGCAGCGGTTTCATCGGGTTGGTTCGATGTTCCAAGAAGTATCAATCTGCGAGAATTGTCAGAATTAACTGGGATTTCAAAGAGTACTTTGGGAGAGCATCTAGAGAAGGCGACTTCAATCATTATGAAATGGCTAGTTGGTAGTGAACAGGTCTGAACCACAGGTATTGAAACATTAACCCCACAGCGATAGCATGGGCAGTTCAGATGAGCGTGCGCGCAGAGTCTCAAATCTGATGCCCAATGGTAAGGCAATATGGGTTCCTATAGACCACGGAGTATCGTCTTGGCCGGTTCAGGGATTACAAGATACGGCAACCCTACTGTCTTCATTGAGAAAGGATGGTTGTGACGCAGTTATCGCCCACAAAGGCGTTGTTAGTGCAAATGATTCCAGCCCTCCTTTTTTGATGCATCTTTCTGCTTCAACGATCCATGGTGGAAGGCATTCCTCGGACAAGGTATTGGTTGCCTCTGCAGAAGAGGCTGTCGCTAGAGGTGCTGCTGGTGTGAGTGTACAGGTGAATCTCGGGGATGAATTCGAGTACCGAATGTTGGAGCGTTTAGGTAGAGTTTCGGAGGATTGTCACCGCCTTCAGATTCCCTTGCTGGGGATGATCTATCCACGCGGCCCTGGTCTTGTGGTTGATGGAGATCCAACAAATGGTGCCGCCCATGCTGTGCGTTTGGCATGGGAATTGGGTTGTGATGCAGTGAAGACTTCGTGGCCTGGTTCAAAGGAAGCTTTTGCAGAGGTGGTTTCAGCCGCTCCAATTCCAGTTTTGATTGCTGGCGGAGAATCATCAGGAGATTTCGCCACAGTTCTCAAGATGGTTGCGGATTCATTGTCTGTAGGGGGCGCAGGTGTGTGCATGGGAAGGCAGATATTTGCAGATTTAGAACCTGCAAAATGTATTCGCGCACTGCGTGCATTGATACATGAGGGTGCTAGCCTTGAAGATTCTGTAAAGCATGTTCTATAGGGGTTTTACAATGGAGGTTTGGTTGGATTTACGTTCAGAAAGCTCTCAAACTTATGACTCTGAAATGTTTGATAGGATTTTGACAGAGGATAGTGAAGATCTAGTATGTATTCAGATTATTGACGATGAAGGGCAAACCAAAGCCCGTTCACTGATTGGTTCGGTTGATTGGTTACTGTTGGATTTACCTGATTGGAAGATGATTCCTTTGGAAAATCTAGTTTCTTCGGCTCAAGGAACCCCTACCAAACTCGCTGCCTTGATTCAAAAGCCAGTTGACGTTCAAGGTGCAGCGCACGCTTTACAGATTGGAGTTGACGCAGTAGTTGTTCCAGCACGTGAAGAAATGATCGAAGCAGCCTTGATAGCAAAATCACAGCGATTGGAGAATCAAGAGTCGATTACAGAAGAGTATGCTTCCGCACAAGAGGAACTATCTGAAGTGCAGATTATCGGAATTGAATCAGCAGGAGTTGGAGATCGAGTATGCGTTGATATGGTCTCTTTTCTCAATCCCGGTGAAGGTTTGATGGTGGGTTCTAGTTCATCTTCTATGGTGCTTGTTCATGCAGAGAACATAGACAGTCAATATGTCCCACAACGCCCTTTCAGAGTAAATGCTGGTGGCCTCCATGCTTACACCGTTCTCAACGATGGAAGGACTGCATATCTCAGCGAACTCAAGGCAGGAGATGAAGTCAGAATTTTCTCTGCCGATGGAACAACTAGAGGTGCGATGATTGGTAGATTGAAGATTGAGACTAGGCCTCTGATTTTATTGAGGTGGGTTGATGAAAATAATAATCAGTATCAGACATTCCTACAACAGGCGGAGACTGTCAGACTTTTGTCCCCCTCGGGGGGTAAAGCGATTGCAATTACAGAAGCGATTGTAGGAGACCGAATAATATCAAGGCTTGATAGAGGGGCACGACATATAGGTGACAAGGTAACTGCGGATATCGAGGAGAGGTAATTATGGCAAGGCTGGGCAAGGGCGAGGCAAATGGAGCCTGTAGCCTATTGCACGCCGCTGGACTTGGCTATGGTGCAAGCCTTGCCCTCGATCTTCCGGTAACAGTTGCCCTTTTGGACCAACCAGCTAGACGACAGTTGAATGACCCTGATGGTTTGCTGGATGAAGTCTTAACAGCCTGGAAGGAGGCAGGCCACAATCTTCCAGAAGGTGAATTGCATTGGAGTGTAAGTAGTAACATACCTCCGCGTCAGGGATTGAAATCATCTGCAGCGATTTCTGTTGCTGCATTGCGGGCTTTAGCCGATGCAACATCCAAGGAACTGGCGAATTCCGATATTGTGGATATGGCCGCCAAGGCTCAATTGGCGGCGGGTGTTTCACTGACTGGTAGTGTTGATGATGCTTGGGCTGCTGCTGAAGGTGGGTGGAAATTGGTTGATCCAAATCTACCAGCAGCGGAAGGGATAATCCTAGAAGGCGCAGGTCCA
>DAWL01000120.1:5473-20038 GCA_002505935.1 Euryarchaeota archaeon UBA226
CAAGGATTCCAACAGGCATTGTCGGCGCTTGAAGAAGGGAATGAGCTTGTTGCCGTGACTTGGAACGGCCGTTCGATGGTTTCAGTACTGAATGATATGATTGGCCGCAGGTTGACCAATGATGCATTCGTCAATGGTGCTAGGGCTTCAGGGATTACTGGTTCAGGACCGGCAATTGTAGTGTTTTCTCCTGCGGTTTCCAAACCAACTCTTGAGCGTTTGAAGATGTGGTACACTTCCAGACAAAAAGACGTGGAAGTCATTGAAACCAAAGTACTCAATGCTAAATCGCTTCAGACCAACGAGGCTGTCTGAGAGAAGCCTTGAATCCCTGCGCCTTCACGCAAGAGTCGATTATCATGTCGATGACCCTTGGTCAGAGGTTGCGAACAACCCTGTTTGGTGAGAGTCACGGCCCAGCGGTTGGAGCGCTTCTCGAAGGTGTTCCAGCCGGTATTCCTATCGATATTGAGTTCCTTATGGAAGAGTTACAACGCAGACGCCCTGGATCTGGAATCGCATCTCTTCGCAAAGAGACTGATGAGTGTGAGATTCTCTCTGGCGTATACCAAGGCTGCTCAACAGGCGGACCTATTCTGCTTTTGATTCGAAATCAAGATGCTAGAGCCAGCGATTATTCTTTCCTTCCGGACAAACCGCGCCCTGGTCATGCAGACTTGCCTGCAATGGTCAACAGTTCAGGAGCTGCTGATCCTAGAGGTGGAGGCGCCAATAGCGCTCGTTTGACCGCAGGCCTAGTTGCGGCAGCCAGTCTTGTCAAACCCTTGTTAGATGAACATGGAATAATAATCAAGGCGCATGTTTCCAGTATTGGTTCGATATCTACGGATATGGAACCGCAGGATATTCCTCTGTCTGAATCGTCTCAAAGAGTTCGATGTTGTGACCCTGAAGTGGCAGAAGAAATGCTTGCTGAAGTAATCCGTATCAGAAGAAGTGGCGATTCTATAGGATCACAAGTCAGTTTGGTAATCAATGGATTACCATTGGGCTTTGGAGCTCCATGGTTTGAGGGACTTGAACCTGTATTGGCGCATGCATTGATGTCAACTCCTGGTGCAAGAGCGATCGAATTTGGAAGTGGAATCGCTGCATCTAAGGCACTTGGTAGTGAGCACAATAGCCCGTGGTATCTGGGAAATCAGGGACCGACAACCGATGGTGATGGGGCGCTTGGAGGAATGGCAACAGGTGCTCCATTGAGGATTACATTGACTCTAAAACCTCCTAGCAGCATAACAAAGGTTCAGAAGACGCTCAACATTTCGAGTGGCGTGCAAGAAGAACTTCAGGTAGGAGGTAGGCATGATCCAGTATTGGCTCCACGTGCAGTCCCAGTTGTCGAGGCAATCTGCAGATTGGTGATTTCTGACATGATTCTGTCTAGAGGTGAAGAAGATGAATGAATGGGTTGTTCACAAGTTTGGAGGCTCCTGCTTGAGGACTCCGAGTGACATCGAACGAATACATCAGCGCATAGTTTCGATTCCTGGTAGGCCAATCATCGTAGTATCTGCACTATGGGGAGTAACTGACAGGTTACTTAGGTCTGTAAATGAGCCATTGCAATGGAGTAGGTTAGTTAACGACTTGCGTAAACAACATGCACGTTTCGCCCCTTCTGTCGAGTTTGGCGAAGCATCTGAACAATTCAAACAAGTCATTGAAATCTTGTCTGAGAACATGTTGCACCTATGCCAAGACCCATTGGATCAGGATGCTAGACACGAAGTATTGGCATGTGGAGAACGTTTAGCCTGCATCGTGGTAAGTGAGGCGTTGCGATTGAAGGGATTGGAAATTATACCCGTACAATCAGATGAACTGGGTATCATGATTTCAAAATCCTCCTCTTCTATTGATTTGGAATCGACTCTTGAGCGCATAGACAAACAACTGATTGAAGGCCCTATTCCAGTAATCAGCGGTTGGTTCGGATTAGGAGAGAGTGGAAAGACAAGGGTCCTCAATAGGGGCGGAAGCGATCTTTCAGCAGCCGCTTTGGCTACTATTCTTGAAGCGGAATCAGTTATTCTTTGGAAAGATGTTCCAGGTGTTCTTTCTGTAAGTCCTAGGTGGGGAATAGACTCTGCCACTATCTCCTATCTTGGATATGGTGAGGCCTTGGCCTTGGCCCGTGCAGGAGGTGTTGTCTTGCATGCCGGATGTATAGAACCATTGCGAGGAACTGGTATTCCATTGCAGATTCGTCCATTGAATGATGATGGACCATATACAGTAATTGGGCCAGAAATCAATATCGATGAAAGCAGAGTCAGTGCGATCTCCTGCACCCCCGGAATTGTGCATTATGACATTGAGGCCAAAACGAATGAAATCACCATATTGCTCAATGATTTGATGAGATTAATCGAGGATGAAGCCGTCAAGGTTTGGGCACTTAGTGCGGTGGAGGGAAATATTTCGTTATTGGTTCCGAGTACGCGTTCACTAGAAGTCGATTCTATCCTTGAAGGAGCAGAAGTTGCTGTTGAGAAGAGTGACGTCGCTTCGTTAGTTTCATTGATTGGTAGCGGATTGAAGCACGAGATGACCGGCGCTATAGCGACGGTTGAAGAGAAACACGCAATTCATCATCTCCTCGATGAAGATGACCTAAACAGAGTTATCAGTGAATTAGCGAATCACCATCACTTGATGGCTTAATCAATCGTTTCGATTCTCTCGCCATTTCTGTAGTCTCAATGGTAGATTAACCGCAAACATCAGTCCTACGAGAAGGAAGACGAACAGGCTACCTATGGCAACTCCGTATACAGAAATCAATTCGACACTTTCTTCCATTCTGATCGCAGTTTCCGAAGAGAACCATCCTACGACAGCCGGAATCAAAGTATTGATCGAAAGAACTGCGGCTGCAAGCCCTCCTGCAATAGCCGGATTAATCAATAGACTGCGATGGTACTTACTGATGATTCGCTTGACATTCATAACATATACTTCGTTAGTGCGAATGCTGGTGTCCAGCATGCTGAATCTGATGACTCCATTGGTCAGTTCAAAGTACATGACTAGTAGAACTGCATAGAGAACGATGAGGACAGTTTCCAACCAAGGATTCTGTTGTAGGTCGAACCAGTCATTGGAAAGTGCCACCTTGCTTGAGGCGAAACGCATTGCAGCGAGAATGAATAGGAAATAGGATGCTAACAACCACCTTGGGTCTCTGGACATGGTTCCCCAGAATCCAGTCCCGGTAGCGCTTAGGATGACCAAGGATTGCAATAGTGTGGCGCCGCCAACGCTTCCGAATATCCAGAACCATAGAGTTCCTTGGGGTGGAGTTACAATCCATGTTATTACTCCAAGTGAAATCAACATAGCATATGCTCCGAGTTGCAGAGTCTGAACCATTCTATCTGCTGGCAAGAACTTGTGCCGAGGGACTACTGGCCCACCAAGCAAGGCTTCGATGAAACTTGGAATATGCACGTCTGGAATTGCATCGTCGGGAACTTCTGAACCAACCTTCATGCTGCCGGCAGCCTTCTTTCTACTAGGCGCCGATGAACGAACGACCTTTCCATCGTAGAGATGTGAGGTATCGGTCCTTTGCCTCGCTGCTTGGGGAGGGGGTGGTGCTGCTGCCATTATTTCACCTCAGAATCCTCTTGCTCCAGCCAAGGCTGTTGAGAGTAACATATCTGGCTCCCAGTCCATGATGTTCACTCCCATTCCTCGTAATTCACTGATCAGTATATCCCTCTCAGTTTTCATGACCTCAAATCCAGTTCTATCCAAGCGTCTAGCATCAAACTCAAACTCAAGGCTCGATGGAGAAAGAACAGTAACGTCGAAATCTCTTGCTCGGAAGTCTCTCAACGCATTGACGATGGTTGGGTCTTCTTCGAGATTGGACATGACGATGATTGGGCTACCTTTGTTGATGTGAGGTAGAATCCTATTCACTACCACTTGCAGAGGAGTGTTCCCTCTAGCCATAGCGCCAGCTAGTTTGGTGAGAATTACGTACAACTGTTTCTTACCTGTATCCCTGTCTACTGAAACGACCTCATCTCCGTAGACGATGAGCCCGACAGAGTCTCTTCGAGAGAGGAAGTACCTTGCCAATGAAGCAGCTGCTCTGGTTGAGTACACCAAGGCATTTCTACTGACTGGTCCAGTCTCAGCAACCGCTCTACTGTCAACGATGAGGATGATATCAGATACAGCATCCCTCTCTCTCTCGTTGACCATCAACTTGCCACTTCGTGCGTATGCATTCCAGTTGATTGCACGGAATGAATCTCCATCGAAGTACTCACGCAGGCTGTAGAACTCGCTACCAGGGCCGGGTTGTCGAATGTTGACAGCACCAGTGAAAATCTTGGGCACCTTGCTCTTGACAAAGGCATCTTTCAGGTCTTCCATCTTAGGGAATACGAGGAAGTCATCGTAAACGTGCAATTCCTTTTCCTTGTGGAACATGCCAAAGGTATCTTGGATACGTATGGCAACAGGACCTACGCTGTAGAAACCTCTCAATGGGCATTCTACGGTATATTCAATGAATGTCTCTCGTCGAGGACCCAATTCCATCAGGATGTAGTTTGCACCTTGCTTGATTCGCATAACCTCAGGAACGCGGTCGCGCACCTCGAGAATCTTGGGTAAAGCACTGTGATTTTGCATTCGTAAAGTGATCTCAACTTCACCGTCTTCGAACACCCTTGCCGCTGATAGTTTACGCATTGCTGAGACATTTGAGAGAGCAACCCCTTCCTCTCCAATCCACTCATCCATTCTGCGTCCACTAGATGCGACATCAGCATGCCCTGAGAACAGCGCTGCATAGGTCAAGAAGACGAATATGACGACAGCTACGGTCACCAATTGTGAATTTCGCAAGGTCAAGCCCATCAGGTACATGGAAACCGCTAGGCTTCCTAGAAGGGCTGACTTGCGCGACCACATCGTGTTTCACTTCCAGATCAAGCAATTTTAGCAATCAGACTGTTGGAACTGGAACTTCTCGGAGAATTGATTGAATGACTTCTCCCTGTTCCAATCCCTTAATCTGATGCTCTGGCTTCAGGATGATTCTGTGTGCGATTGCTAGTTCTGCTACCGACTTGATGTCATCAGGTGTGACGAAATCACGTCCACGCATTGCTGCAGAGGCACGTCCAGTCTTCAATAGAGCCTGAGAACCACGAGGAGAGGAACCGACCAATACTCTCGGGTCCTCACGGGTTCTTGCTACACACTCGACCATGTACATGCGGATGGCTGGGTCGACGTAAACATCTTCACAGGCCTGCTGCATGGCGATTACACGCTGTGGGTCGGTAATTACATCGACATCTACTGCGTCTTTCTTTCGAGTGATACGACGGGACAGGATCTCGTCCTCGTCAGCGCGGTCTGGATATCCAACGCTCATCTTGAACATGAAACGGTCCAACTGCGCTTCAGGCAGTGGATATGTTCCTTCTTGCTCGACAGGGTTCTGAGTAGCCATAACGATGAACGGTGCTGGTAGCTTGTGGGTGACTGTTCCGATGGTAACTTGCTTCTCCTGCATAGCCTCAAGCAAAGCAGCTTGGGTCTTTGGTGGAGCACGGTTAATCTCGTCAGCCAACAGTAGGTTACAGAACAATGGTCCTGGCTTGAATGTGAACTCTCCCTTCTTGGCATCGTAAACATTGGTACCAGTGATGTCAGCTGGTAGCAGGTCAGGTGTGAACTGTACACGCTTGAAATCACAACCGAGGGCATCGGCGAAGGTGTTGGTCATCAGGGTCTTAGCCAAACCGGGATAGTCTTCGAAGAGTAGGTTTCCATTGGACAAGATGTTGATCAACACGTTGTCAATAACGTGTGACTTTCCAATAATTACCTTCTGTACTTCGGCACTTATCGCTTGTGCAATGGCACCTACGGCCTGTAGGCGCTCGCGCACTTCAGGGCTACTTTGGTGTCTCGGTTGGGCTGCAGCTTGAGCCTGCACAGGTGCTGCTGGTGCTGGTGCTACTGGCGCTGCTGGAGCCGCTGGGGCGGCTGGCATTGGCGCAGCGGGTGCTGGTGCAGCAGGTGCTGGCGGTGCTGGTGTGGTCGGGGGTACGGCTGGGGGTTGCATTCTTCATTTCCTCCTTTGTTTCTTCTTTTCTCATTTACCCCAGCGGCGTATAGCCTGCAGGAGTTGTCGTAACTCCTCTGGGGAAAATACACGGTTCTGGCTATATGCTAGCTCAATCAACCTTGGATCCCGAATCATCGCTTGAATCTCGGGGGGTGTTTTGTGAATCATCTGCTCCTTGGTCAGATCATGGAATATACGCACCTTCTCCATCAAGGCTTGGCGCACTCTTTGCTGGTAACCAGAGGGGTCAATTTTCTCTGGCCTTTCTCGGAATCGAGTCAAATCGAATACGTGCCTCCAGTTCTCTTTCTCTGGAACAACCATGATTGCGATAGATAGCAGAGCCAATAGATTGAGTACTATCAGCCATTTCAACCAAGCATCAGAAGTTAGCAGCACGATGGCGCCCATCGCCTCGGTGAATGGCGAGGTAAGGGTGCTTGTAACGTGCCTTGACTCGTCGAAGACCAAGTAGAATTTCTCAGGGTGCAATTTGATTAGACTTGACAAGTCATCGTTCTCTTGCTCGCTCATGTCGTGAATCAATTCTTCGAAGTAGGCGCCATTACCTTTCCAGTTGCTTTCGGTAGAAAGTTCAGCATTCCAACATGTGTGATTAGCATATACTAGGTCCGATTGGCATTGTGCTTTACCAGTGGTAACAGCGGTTGGCAAGTCCCACAAGTGGTCAGCAAAGGCATCATCGTTAGCAACGAAGACGATACTTCCGGTCACTTCGATTTCATCTAATCGATCTCCACTTCCTGGATTAATGTCCATGGCTTTAATTCCGGGATAATCGATTCGGATAATCAAACCAGTTTCCCCTGCTCCTAACTTGATGTTCAGATTACTGGTCAGGTCGGCGGTTCCAGTAACGTCTTGATACGCAGAATCGGAGGCTGTCGCCAACACTTTGACATCCCTTCGAACATCTTCACTCTCGGAGACTCCTGGTCCCAATACCTGAATGGCAGTAGGGCTGCGCATCAGAACAGGCATTCGACAGTTGTCGGTCTTGTGCTGATTTAGCGCATCGTCTGAACAACCGGTTTGCATTGCAAGTCCATTCATTTCCGAGATATTCTTGTTGATGCTAGCCACAGTCCATACATTGGTTTGATTCTGAGGTGCTTGAGTGCCGGAATTAGGCCCTTTGAAGTATTTGACTTCATAGAATTGGTCCATGTCCATTATCGTATTCTCGAAGAATTGAACGCCGAATTGATCTGCTACTCTCTGAGCATTGCTCGAATCTGCTGCGAGGATGACCTTGCCACCCTTGTTGGTAACAAAGTCATGAATGGCCTCAGCCTCAGCCATATCGAATGGTTTCTCAGGTGCTACGATTACCAATGTGGTCCTGTGCGGTTCTCTCCAATCATTGACTAACATCGGTGTGGACATGGTATTGGCCACCGTGTATTTGTCAAGAGAATCTCTCATCATGCTTAGTTGCTGGTGATTATAATCGCCCTCTGCCTCAGTTACGTAGGCGCTGTACACAGTTTCTTTATCGCTACTTGCGAGTAGAATGACGGATGTAGAAAGAAGAATTGAGACAACGAGGCCTATGCCCAACCATGTTTCCAATCGGGCACCTCGCTTTTCTTCTGACATCAGTATTCAAGCCCCTTTAGTAACACAATTTGCACAATGGCGCTTCGCCGAGTAAAATACCACTCAAATATGTTGCCCACCACTGGTCGCGGAGTTAATTGCAGATTCACTGAGGTTAATGCTCTGTTTTTCGTCGAATAAACGCTGCACATGCAATAATCATCAGGCTGGCTGGTAAGGATAATGCATTGAGAAAATTCCCTCTCAAACCTTCATCATCTTCAGGGTCTGTGTCATCAGTTGAACCATCCCCTACATCTCCATTATTTCCTCCATCAGGGTTGGAGGAATCAGATGTGCTGGACGACGATTTTACTTCCAATTCAATACTATCAGCCACACTTGCCAAACCTACTGATTGGGAATTGAATTTGATGATGCAGGATTTACTTGGGTGGCTAGATGAAGCGGTGACCTCAAAGAAACCTTCCATTGAGGCCTCAGGTTCTACAGTTGCGAAGAGACTTGTATCAGAGTCGGCACTCAACTGAGGGCAACCATCTATCACCAGATTTGTTTCACTGTTGACAAGTTCATCGTTTTTATTTCCGAGATTTGTCAATTGTACTTTCATCTCTACGCTGGAACCTGCCATTAGAGGAATGTCTTCATCAATGATGTCGGCAGTCATGACAGCAACCCTTGGCACCTTGGTATCAGCTTCTATGTCCTGAGTGGCGGTAGGGAGTAGGGATTCCTCCTGGGCGATTATCTTCAATCCATGAACTGAACCTTCGCTTACATCATTAAGAGATCCTGCTTCTATAGTGAGCGAGAATGATTTGTTCGACTGACCGGGGATGGTGACGCTCTCATCCAGATCGATATCTACCCAAGTGAATTCATCTTCATGATCATTCTCTGCAACCAATCCGATGTTTATCTCCGTAACTCGATTGTTTTCAATGTAGAATTCGAGAGAGATGAATCCTGATTTGTCCCACCAATCGTTTGAGTTTGGGTCGCTTCTAGAATCAAACATAACCGGTTCAGAATTATCTTCTACCCACCCTATACTCCAATTTGGCATTTCAGGCTCCTGAGCCTGAGCAGAGGGGATGGCAGCGAACATCGACAAGAGCAATAGAGCGCTGCAGCCAATAATTCTAGTTTTCATCACAACACCTCAGCCTCTGAATTCAAGCCCGCAAAAGCCCTCTTCACCAGTACCGGCAGCATCTTGCGGCGGTAGGCGGGTGGGAAGTAAGTATTGTTCACAGGTTTTACCGCTTTACGTATGGCTTGGCCAAGTTCCTTGATGCTCTCTGCACCATTCCAATTCTCCAATGCGAGGCTGGCTTCTTCTTCGTGTAGACGGGGAATCGATTCGCACCCTGTAGTGGCAACGCGCAGCCCCTCTAGGTTATCTCCCTCTTTTGTCCAAGCCACAGCGACACCGGCTTCGGGGAAATCCCATGACTCTCGTAATCTGAGTTTACGATACGCCCCGTTCCAGTTTTCGGCCTCCTTTGGCAGAGTCAAATGGGATACTAATTCACCTTCTTCTAGTACGTTTCTTTTCATCCCGTCCAATTCAAAGAATTCAGATAATGGCATGGAGCGTTCTCCTTGTGGGGATACTAAGTGAATCGTTGCACCAAGGCACATCAGAACAGGTGCTAGATCTGCTTGATAGGTGGCTACACAAAGGGTGTTTTGATTCGGAATTACGCGGCAATCTGCTGAGGTATCGCAATCGCATTTGTGGCACCATTCAATCGAGCGCCTCCAATCTTCAGTTTGGTTAAACCAGAAACAGCGCGTATCTAGGCAGATGTTTCCTCCTACCGTTCCAGATCTTCTAATCATGACCGAAGCGATAGTTTCTGCAGCCTGCCTAATCATTGGATGAGTTGAAGGGCTGTTGCAAAGGTCGTGGATTCTCACCATGCCCCCTATGTGAGTAGATGTTAACATACTCATTTCCTGAACGCCTGCGAGAGAAATAACGCTAGATTTTGGATTCAAGTGCCATTTGTAGTTAGGTAATAAATCGGTCCCTCCCGAAATCCAATCAAAGTCTTCGCCAATATCCATCAATGTCTCCGCGATGCTCATCGCTTCGGTAATGCTGGATGGAGAGTGTAGAACAAATGGAGGCATTTTCATCAAGAATCACCTCGGTGTCTTCTCTCTATGTGCTTCCAGGCTCTTGCGGCGCGTTTGCTTTCATCGACCAAGTCCTCTTGACTAGGAGTAATGGCTTCTCTCCAACCTTCATCTTGTTCAGCCAATGGCAGGTCAGGATCAAATCCGAATAGAACACCGTTGACATACGAGGAGCGGTCTTTCAATAGGTCTCTTTGAAGGTCCCTGTCGGCGTGTTCATCAGCCCGCTTGGCAATCACTTCTTGTAAATCAGATGCTTCGAATTCGGGATTAGGCAAGTCTGTAGGGTCGTCGACTCCCATTTCTTTGCACTTCTTCTCAATCATCTTGTAAACTCTGTCTGGTGTCAAAGGCAACTCATCAGGACGGATTCCTATGGCATCATAGACCGCATTACAGACAGCTGGAAGAATTGGTAGCAAGGGTCCTTCGCCCGCTTCCTTGGCTCCAAATGGACCCTCGGGGTCATTGCTCTCCACGATTATTGGGACTACTTCTGGCATCTCATGAACACTCATTATCTTGTAATCTAGGAGGTCCGGATTCATCAGGTGTCCATTTCTTCCGTACTTCATCTCTTCAGACAAAACTTGGCCCATACCCATGTGGCATGAACCGATAATCTGTCCTTCTACTGCCAAGGGGTTGAGGGCCTTTCCACAATCATGAGCAGCCCAAGCCTTTACCACTTTTATGAATCCAGTTTCGGCATCAACTTCTACTTCTGCGACATATGCTGAGAATGAATATGCTGGCGCTAAGCCTGCTGCCGCTCCTTTGTGAACGCCGCCCATAGGTGCTGTTCTATAGGAGCCGCTGGCAATCAATGAACCGGAATCAGCTTGCGCTTTGTGCAATGCTTCGAGCCAAGATACGCCAATTGATGGATCATGCTTGTAGTAGATGCGGCGATCACCGAGTACCAATTGGTCAGGATGGTAGCCAATCATCTCCCATGCCGCTTTGAGAATCTTGTCTCGTAATTCAATGGCTGCTCTGATAGCAGCATTTGCATTCATGAAAGTGACACGTGATGAGTAGGAGCCTAGATCAACTGGAGCAGTATCGCTTTCTTGCGATCTTACTCGAATCATGTCGAGTGGCAGGGCTAGTACTTCACTGACCGCTTGTGCTACTGCAGTATCACTACCTTGTCCAATCTCTGCAGCACCAGTATGGACTGTGACTCCGCCATCCATATCGCATTGCAGGTGAACTGTTGCATGTGGGAAGTTTTCTGGGTCCCAATGAATCGGTAGTCCCGAACCGGAAATGAAGAATCCACAGCCTACTCCTATGCCCCTACCAAATGGTAGTTTGCGAAACTTGTCGTCCCAACCAGATTGTTCCCTAACCTTTGCTAGACATTCTCGCATTCCAGTCGAGGTAATTCTGAACCCGGTAATGGTACGTGAGTGTGGCGGCAATAGATTGGCCAATCTGAAAGTCATTGGATCGACACCGAGTTGCTCCGATACATCATCGATACCAACTTCTACCGCACATCTGCTGTTGACAGCACCATGTCCTCGCATTGCTCCGCTTGCAGGTTTGTTTGTCCATACTCTTGCTCCAGTGTAATGGAAACCACCAATTTCGTATGGCGAGGTGTGTAATACTCCATTGTAGTATGTGGTTACATGTCCAAAAGAAGCGAATGCACCACCATCGATCAAAGCATCAGTCTCGATACCAGCGATTCTTCCCTGCTCATCAGCGTGAACATTCATCTGAATTTTTGAGGGATGCCGGCCGCGATTGATCCAGTAGACTTCTTCTCTGTCCAAACAGATTCTAACTGGATTTCCTGATTTACGGGCGAGAATAGCTGCGCACATCTCGTGTGGAAATGGGTCAGACTTGCCTCCGAAGCCACCACCGACGAATGTGCGGTATACGTTGATCTGGTGCATAGGAATATTCAGCACCGAGGACAAAGCGCGGTGGAGGTAGTGTGGAACCTGTTGTGGAGTGTAAACGGTTAGGCGGCCACTTGGGTCCCAGTGTGCAACTACTGCATGAGGTTCGGTGAATCCATGATGAAGGCCTGCGAATTTCCAATCTGATTCGCTGCTTGCTGCAGCATCTTGCATACCGTCCAAGTTTCCGAATCGCTGGAACACTCTTTTCTGAACATTAGATTCACCGATGTGGTATTTTCCTCGGTCATGGATGGGGTCTTCACTGTCTTCTAAACCATCTTCCATCTCATGTATTGAATCGAGGATTTCATATTCCACTTCGATTGCTGACATCGCTTCTATAGCAGTAGATTCGTCCACTGCTGCTACGCAAGCCACCAAATCTCCAACGTGTCTAACTTTGTCCTGAGCCATGGCATGTTCGTCTTTGGTTACCGGCAATACTCCGAAACTGTTCACTGAGTCTAGACCGGTTGCTATTGCGACTACGCCTTCCAGTGCTTCAGCGCGTTCGGTGTTGATCGATTTGATTCTAGCATGGTGGTGTGGTGAACGTAGAATCTTACCGATGAGTTCACCGGGCAACCTGATATCGTCTCCGTACCTTGCTTGACCGGTCATCTTCCAATTAGCATCGACCAATGGAGTTGGCTTTCCTATAGTGGTGCCCGTAATGTGAGAATCGTGTACGTGGGGGCCGCGAGGTTGTTCTTTCTGACCTCCCCTGCTAACTGGAATGTGTTCGATGTCCTGTAAGCCGCTCTCAGGAGAGGAACCCCCGCTTCCAGGGACGCCGAAATCCTGCTGTCCGGCGACGCGCTTTCCATCTTTGCGCGTCTTGTCGAATGATTGCCTCGGAGCTCCACCCATGTTGTCACCTCAACGCGCATCTCCCGGCGGCAGGGTCGGCTCATCAGGTCCGATTGGATGTGGATCAGAGGATGGTGCTGTTGGATCAGGAGAACTAACTCCTTCGCGCTTCATGTTAGCAGCCATCTTCACTGCATCAACGATTTGTTGGTATCCCGTACATCGACATAGATTTCCTTCGATAGCATTCTTGATTTCTTGTTCATCGGGCTTTGGATTTTCTTCAAGCAGAGCAGAGCAGACCACGAGGAAACCGGGTGTGCAGAAGCCGCATTGTGAACCACCAGCCTCGGCAAAACAAGTCTGAATAGGATGCAAGTGATGCCCATCAGCCAAACCTTCTACGGTAGTAATACTACATCCTCTAGCCTCCTCTGCTAGAGTCAAACATGACAATCTTGGTTCTCCATCGACAAGGACGGCACAACAGCCACAAGTACCCATGTCACATCCTCTTTTTACCCCAAGAGTTCCTACTTGGTCTCGTAAAACATCGAGGAGAATAGCATTGGATTCAATCAGGTTTTCAGTGACTAGACCATTGACCTCAGCCTTCCATGTGCACGAGGGTGCTTTTGGCAACATTGCAACGTGTTCTCCGTCTCTCATGTCCGGTCGCCAAAGGCGACCACAAGCAACCTGTTATTCATCCTTGTCAGAGACGGTTGACAGAAATATTGCAGAAATTGTTCGGCGGTTAGTTGATATTGCTTCTATTTCACGACCATCTATGACCACGCCACGAAGGTACATGGCCCTCCTGCTCAGCCTGTTGATTTTTGTTCCCGGTTGTTTTGGTGAAGAACTCTCAGGTGAGCCAATCCCAGATTATTCATTTATGGCAGATGATGGGGAGATCTATAGTAAGGAGAGCATGGAGGGTAAGAAGTACATCATGCACTTCACTGCAAGTTGGTGTCCTAGATGTTTCAAATCCATGCATAACATAACCGATGCTATTGATGGAGTTGAACTTCTGGTCCTCAGCACTGATGAAAGCGACGCAAACAAGCTGCTACAATGGCATAATGAGGCGGACGAATCCAATAACACACAAAACTTAGACGTTCCATTCATGGTCGGTGCAGAACTTGCTGAAGAAATGTCGATAGATGCGATGCCTACGCTGGTTTTGGTTGACAAGAATGGCAATATTGTTGATCAGCATGAGGGGGATATGACCGCCCACGACGAGATAATTGAGTTCTGGAATCAGGATTGAATTGTCATAACGAGTAAGCGGTATCTTGATGACTGCCCCCATTAGGGGGCAAAGTAGTGAACCCCATGTTCAGAGTGAAAGAGTTAGGCAGCATCGCGATGATTCTATTCTTCTTATTGCCATCTTTGGCCTTGTTTGGAAGTGTATCCCCTGTTAGCGCAGAGAGTGTTGAAGAGGAAGGTTGGTGGGTTGATACCACAGTTGATAGAGACCGTAATGGAATCGGGGACATGGTTGAGTATCATCAAGCAAATCCTATCTTTTTGGACGATGCGGGTACTTTGCCCGTCATAGTCGATTTCGATCATACTCCTACGCAGCAGGATATTGAGATGCTTGAAAGGGAAGTTGACTTCCAGATGGAATGGAACCTGTATCTCATCGATGCAGTTAGCGGCCGCGTACATGTGCAAGACCTCTTGACCCTGAGAGATCTTCCTGGTGTTGTAATGATTGAGCTGGACGGGATTCTTGAGGTTCAGATGGAAGATGTAGTTCCTGTGCATGGGGTGGACCTAGCATGGGAAGAAACAGGTTACGACGGTTCTGGAGTTTCGGTTGCCATAATCGATACTGGACTTGATGCTGAACACGTAGGTCTCGATGATCTGGATGATGATGATTCGACTAATGACCCTAAGGTGGTAGCTTTCTATGACGCTGTAGCCTCACCGGGTGAAACCAATGGTACTACTGCA